>DATJEQ010000277.1:0-12011 GCA_035496495.1 Polyangiaceae bacterium | reverse complement strand
CCGGGTGGATGGTGGATCTTGTTCGAGCCCGAACTTCACTTGAGAGAAGACGTCCTCGTGCCCGATCTCGCAGGATGGCGCCGCGAACGAATGCCGGAAGTTCCCAAGGGTGTACCGTTTGAGATTGCACCGGATTGGGTGTGCGAAGTGATTTCACCCTCCAGCGCTCGTATTGATCGCGGAGCGAAAGGCCTGATCTACGCCAAACATGGCGTTCGCCACCTCTGGATTGTGGACCCCATCGCGCGCACTCTAGAAGTACAGCGAAACACCGCAGGCCAATGGACTGTGCTTGGCGTCCACGGTGACTCCGACATCGTACGCGCAGAACCCTTCGACGCCGTCGAACTCAAGCTAGGCACCCTGTGGGGTATTGACTAAACCCGCAACGCCGCTCGCATCCTTAGTCTTCGGATCAGCGACACGAACGCGATAAGGCCCAGCGCAGACAACCACGACGGCTCAGAGCGGTACGGTTGCCGCAACGAACAGTTTGTTGAGCCGGTGTCGGACGAGATTCCCCCTGTTCCCTGCATGCGCGGTGGCGCCCCTCCTGCCCCCGATGCACCCGCTTGCCCAAGACCCCAATCTTGTGGTGTGCCCTCCCATAGGAGACACTGGCCGTTACTGTAGAAATTGTGCAAGGGGTCCAGACAGACCTGCTTACACACTCTCCGGGTCACCATCTGGCAACTGTCTGCGCCAATTGCACACTCCTGTATTTCGCCTTGGCATGCACTGTCGCCTCCACAATCAGAATCCCTTTCGCACACGGTGCGCGACGATGCCGCCACGCAGCTAGCGCTAGCTTGAGCACATGTTCCAGCCACCGTGCAGGTCGGCCTGCCAACACATAATCGATCCGGCCCGCAGTCTGCGTCGACGACGCAACGAGGAGGCTCTGCGCATGTAGCCTGGTCACGCAGTCCAATACCCACTTCACAAACGGCACCCATTTGGCAGGGTTGTTTGATTGAACAATAGCCCGGCTTTACCAAGCACACCCCTGCGTCGGTGCGATACTCAAATTCAGATCGGCAGTCTCCCGAATCTGGGCTGCTCAACGCCCCGCCATCCGTCAAACCGGCGTCCGTCGGACCGGCATCTGCAGCCCGAAGGGAGGCAGCATGCAAACTGAGCAACACGCAGACCGCGATGGCAAGAAATATTCGACACTCGCTCATGGCGTTCACGCGTGCATCCGTCGCCTTCGCAGCGCAAGCGCGACAAATCCGAGCATCGACAAGCCCAGTGAGTCAGTGCCGTACGGTTGTCGTAGCGAACAGCCACCGGAGCTCGTTGAACTGGTTCCAACCGGCTCGCCCGCTCCGCCGGTTCCGCCAGTTTGCATCATGCTTGGCGGCGCCCCTGCCGTCCCTACTGAGGAGACTCCCCCCACCCCGCCAAAACTATAGTCGTCTGGAAGCGGCAAAGAGACGCACTGTCCGCTGAAGTAGACCTGCGGAGGGTTACAAACCTGCACGCAAAATTTCCGAGTCACGATTTGACAGATCTCAGAAACGATGGCGCATTCCTGAACTTCACCTCTGCACGCAGTGCCGACACACTGAGCATCGCTTTGGCAGTAGGTGGGCGACGGCGGCGGACGCGACCCACAGTGACGGTTAATTTCAGCGCATGTTCCGGTTGCACAACTGGGCGTACCAACACAGACCGCGTCTTGACCACAATCTGCATCCACAGCGCAACGAAGCGCGCATGCCCCAACACCAGGGGGTCCAGCCGTACAAACGCGATCCGTGGCGCACGCTGGTGAGCAAGGCGACGCTTCTCCCGAGTCCAGGTTGATCGACATCCCTCCGTCCATCAGAGAAGCGTCTGTCGGAGCCGCGCCCATCAAACTCGCATCCGTCGAGCCTGAGTCCGTCTGACTAGCGTCTGCGGCGCGGGCTGAAATGGGCCAACCAAGGAGCAGGCAAACCGCGATGGCAACAAAGGCTCGGCGTGCGCTCATGGATAACCCAATGAATCTAACATTCCCCTAGACGACACGGATCGGGGTGGCCGGGCCCTCTTTACGGGCAAATCAGCCCGAATACGGATTTTGCGGCGTATTTGCGTCGTGCAGTATCAGAGATCTGCACATTCACGTGCGGATCGCCTGCACGATATTTGTAAGGGAGCAGTCGTGTACCGGTGTGTTGCAGGGGCGGGTTTGAAACCCGCCACCATTGCACCTCAGCGGGGACGCGGACGATCGCGGTCGCGGCCGCGGCCGCCACCGCCACCGCCGTCGCGACGACCACCGCCGCCGAAGCGGCTGCCGCGCTCGGGGGTGGGCGCGGGGACGTAACCTTCGGGGACGGGTAACAGGGCTTTGCGGCTCAGGCGGATCTTGCCGTCGCGCTCGACGCTGAGCACTTTGACTTCGATCTCGTCGCCTTCCTTGAGTACGTCATCGACATTCTCGGTGCGCTCGTAGGCGATCTCCGAGACGTGCAGCAGCGCTTCGGTGTTGGGGAGGATTTCGACGAATGCGCCGAAATCCACCACGCGACGCACAATGCCCTTATACGTCTTGCCCACTTCGGGCTCTTCCAGCAGGCCTTCGATGATCTTGACGGCCTTGAGCACCGCTTCGGAATCCGCCGAGGCAATAGCCACCGTGCCGTCGTCCTCGATGTTGATGCTGCAGCCGGTCTGCTCAATGATGCCCTTGATCGTCTTGCCGCCACTGCCGATCACGATCCGGATCTGATCCGGTTTCACCTGCATCGTTGTGATGCGCGGTGCCCAACGGCTCAGCTCGTCGCGATGCGCCGGCAAGGTTGCCAGCATCTTATCCAAAATGTGCAAACGACCTTCACGGGCTTGCTCCAAAGCGCGTTGGAGAATGGCGCGATCCAATCCCTTGATCTTGATATCCATCTGGATCGCGGTGATGCCCGCCTTGGTGCCGCATACCTTGAAATCCATATCACCCAGGTGATCTTCATCACCCAGAATGTCGCTCAGGATGGCGAGGCGATCGTCTTCCTTGATCAGGCCCATGGCAATGCCTGCAACGGGAGCCTTGAGCGGCACACCGCAATCCATCAAGCACAGAGCGCCGCCGCACACGCTGGCCATTGAACTTGAGCCGTTCGACTCGAGCACTTCGCTGACCACGCGAATGGTGTAAGGGAAATCAGCGTGATCCGGTAGCACGCGAGCGATCGCGCGCTCAGCCAATGCCCCGTGCCCCAACTCACGTCGAGCGGGCCCCCGCATAGGCTTAATCTCACCGGTACAGAACGGTGGGAAGTTGTAGTGCAGCATGAACTGCTTCCAGGTCTCGCCGTTGAGGCCGTCGATCTTCTGCTCATCGACTGAAGTGCCCAAAGTCGTGACCACGATCGCCTGAGTTTCACCACGCTGGAACATCGCCGAGCCGTGCGTGCGAGGCAACAGCCCCACTTCGCAGCTGATCGGACGAATCGTCTTCGAATCCCGACCGTCGATGCGCTTGCCTGAATCCAGCACCATGTTGCGCACCACCACAGACTTGCGCTCCTCAAACTCGCCCATCACTAGCTTGTCGCAGGTGAGCCACTTCTCATCGCCCAGCTCTTGCTTGAGCGTCTGCACCAGTTTGGCTTTGACCTCCGAATACGCGGTGTAACGCGCCTTCTTTTCCTTAACCACGCAGGCTTTGGCCACATCCGCATCGACGATTTCCGCCACTCGCTTGGCAATCGCTGCGTCCAATTTGGGGATCGTGAATTCGCGCTTGGGTTTGCCCACCGCAGCGCGCAACTTCTCGATCAAATCGATGATGGGCTTGGCCTTCTCATGCGCGAACATCAACGCGTCGATCACGTCGTTCTCGCCGACTTGTTGCGCTCCACCTTCCACCATCACAATGGCGTCACGAGTGACCGCAACCGTGAGATCGATGTCAGCCTTTTCAATCTGCGCGAACGTCGGGTACGCGATGAACTCGCCTTCCAGACGGCACACGCGAATTCCCACACAGGGACCGTCGAACGGAATATCCGAAATGTGCACAGCGGCGCTTGCGCCCACCATCGCGAGCACATCGGTTGGGTTCGTCTGGTCGCTGCTCATCACCGTGGCGATGATCTGGGTGTCTTTCTTGTACCCCTCGGGGAACAAGGGGCGCATCGGACGATCCATCAGGCGACAGGTCAGAATTTCTGTATCGCGCTGGCGCCCTTCGCGCTTGAAGAAGCCGCCTGGGATTTTACCGGCAGCGTAAGTCTTCTCCATGTACTCACAGGTGAGCGGGAAGAAATCCAAACCGGGGCGTTCTTCCGTTGAAACTGCGGTGACCAGCACGACGCTGCCGCCGAAGGTGATCAAAACGGCTCCATGGGCTTGCTTGGCAAGCTTCCCCGTCTCGATGGTTAGGGGTTGCCCATTGATAATGACTGATTCTCTAACAAACATGATTGTTGCGCTCCTTTGCGCACGACCACTACGCGTGGCCCAGCGCCGAGCGACGGATGCTGTGGCTTCAGCCTCGATTCCTGGCTTCGAGCTCCGCTAGCGCGAGCTCGAACACACGAAACGAAGTTGAAGAAACAACAGCGTTCGCGCTCGGGTGTTTCTAATAATGAGCTCTACTTCCTGAGCCCTAAGGACGAGATAACACCACGATAACGTTCAATGTTCGCATCCTTCAGATAATTGAGGAGGCGACGACGCGTGCTGACCATCTTGAGTAGGCCCCGACGCGAGTGGTGATCTTTTTTATGGGTCTTGAAATGCTCGGTCAGATGTTCGATGCGGTGGCTGAGCAGCGCGATCTGCACCTCCGGCGACCCGGTATCCTTCTGATGGATGCGGTACTTGCTGATAACGCCCTGTTTGACGTCTGCTTCTGACGACATGTGCTGAGTTCCTTCGATTTTTTGTGGGCCGTGAGTATACGCACCCGCGAAATCGGGTCAACTGCAAGGACCGTTCAATCGGCCCAATGGCCGCCCCGCTCACTCGACCATCAGCAGATCCACAAAACGGCTGCTAAATTGGGCTATCAGCGCGCCCTCGACCTCCGCCGCACTCTTCTGCCTCAGCGCCTGAGCGCTGGCCGCCTGGGCTTCGGCCACCGTAATGCGCGATAAAATCGCCTTAATTTCTCCAATAGCCGATGCCTCCATGCTGATGTCGCGCACGCCTAAGCCCAGCAGCAGCACCATGGCGAAGGGGTCGGAGGCCATGGCGCCGCAGACGCTCAGCGGCCGGTTCCAGCGGTCCGCCGCCTCCACGGTGTTCTTCAGAAGATGCAGAATCGCCGGCGAGAAGGGCGACGCGATCTCCGCGACTTCTCGGCTGCTGCGATCGGCGGCCAACGTGTACTGCACCAAATCGTTCGTCCCCACACACATGAATTCCGCTTCTTGCGCGAACACATCCGCCATCAGCGCCGCGGCTGGCACCTCAATCATAGTGCCCAAAGGCACATGAGCTGCCCGCGCATACCCCTCCTGGTCGACTTCGGAAATGGCGCGGTTAAACAGCACCGATACTCGCCTCAGTTCTTCAATGTGCGAAATCATCGGCACCATGACTTGAACGGGGCCGTGCGCAGAAGCGCGGATCATGGCACGCAGTTGGCTCAAAAATACATCTTGGTAAGCCAGCGAAATTCGCACCGCGCGCATCCCCAACGCGGGGTTGGCTTCCTTGGGGCCGTTGACCAGCGAGGCGAATTTATCGCCGCCTAAATCGAAGGTGCGCAAGGTCACGGGGCGATCGCCCATGGCTTCCAACACCCGACGGTACAATTCGTATTGCTCGTCTTCGCTGGGGGGCTCTTTGCGGTCCACATACAAGAACTCAGTGCGATAAAGGCCAACGCCCTCCGCGCCTTCTTGCACGGCGATGCCTGCCTCTTCTGGCAGCTCAATATTGGCGCGGATGTGCAAGCGGCTACCGCATTGAGTCAGCGCGGGCTTGTCGTGATCGACGCGCAGATCGCGCGCCAATGCCTGCTGCTTCTGAGCGCGACTCAGCGCAACGTCGATCGCCGACTGGGTGGGCGACACACTGACGCGACCGCGCGAGCCATCGACAATCAGCACGTCGTTCTGCTCGACATGACTGAGCAGGTTGGGAACGCCGACCACGGCGGGAATTTCTAACGCGCGCGCCAGAATGGCCGTGTGTGAAGTACGGCTGCCCACCTCCGTGACCAGCGCGAGCACCTTGTCGCGGTTGAGGGTGGCGGTATCTTCTGGGGACAAATCGTGCGCAACGATGATCGAAGGCTGATCGATGGCCAGCGCTTCACGCTCAGAACGACCGCTGAACGCCTGCTGCAAGCGCTCGCCCACGAACAAGAAATCGCGACTGCGCTCACGCAAATACGGATCGGGAGCGGCCTGCAGCTGACGGGCTAATTCGGCGATGGTTAAGCTCACGGCCCAAGGAGCGCCGCACAGCTCAGTGCGGATCTTTGCTTCCACTCGCTCCGAGAGCATCTCGTCTTCCATCATTAAGACGTACGCTTCGAGGATCGACGCTTCTGCCTTCCCCACCCGCTCAGAAAGCCCCTCGCTCACCTGACGCAGACTGTGAACAACCTGCGTCACCGCAGTGTGAAAGCGCGCGATTTCTGTCTCAATTTCGGCCAACGCAATGCTGCGCCGCGGCACCTGTGCGCCCCCGCGAACAAGCACTACTGCTTTACCAATTGCTAAGCCCGGCGACCCAGGAATGCCGTCGAAAGTGCCCTCCAGGCCGGGCTCACTGGGGAACCGGCCGCGGAAAGATTCGGGGGGCGCGTCGTGATCCGTCATTCAACGCTCCATCAATCCGGTTCTCCAAAGCGACGGGCGATCAATGCGCCGATTTCATTCACCGCTTCTTCCGCTCGTTCCCCCGTTGCCTCAACGTCGATCACCGTACCGGGTGACCCGCACAACAGCAGCACACCCATCACGCTTTTAGCATTCGCCGTTTGTCCTTCGCGCCCTACCGTCACTTCGCAGGGAAATGAAGCAGCCAATTTGACCAGCTGCGCAGCAGCGCGTGCGTGCAAGCCCAGCCGATTACAAATGGTGAAGCTCTTCTTTGCAGAATTCACGGTATTCCTTAACTGTCACTGCCGGGTGCGGGAAGGGCGGGTTGCGAGGGCTCAACTTGGGGGGGCAGTACCTCAGCGCGTGTCACGTCGCGGTGCGCGACCTCTAAGCCAATCTGCAGTCGACTCCGCAGTTGCTCCGCCAGGTGTTCGGCGATGGCGACCGAGCGGTGCTGCCCCCCGGTGCAACCAATGGCGATCGTGAGGTAACTCTTTCCCTCTTTTTCGTAGCGGGGTAACGCGTACGCGAGCAACTCGACAGCGCGGTCGACGAAGCCAATGCAATCTGCTTTCCCCAGCACGAAATCGCGCACAGGGGCATCCAGTCCGGTCAACGGGCGAAGCGCATCGATGAAATACGGATTATCGATGAACCGCACATCCAAGACCAAATCGGCTTCTAATGGGGGGCCGTACTTGAATCCGAATGAGACGATGCGCGCTCGCATGCGCGTGCTCGGCCGAGCATCGGGGTTGAATCGCGTGACCACCGTACGGCGCAATTCGTGAACGCTGAACTGACTGGTGTCCACCACCGCAGTCGCCAAAGCTCGCAACCCAGCCAGTTGCTCGCGCTCTTTGTGCACCCCCGTGAGCAACGCCATGGGCCCCGTTTCGCCGGGCACGTCGGAAAATGTGTTGAGCGGGTGCGGCCTTCTTGTGCTGCTGAAACGTCGCATTAGCACTTCGTCGGAGGCATCAAAGAACACCACGGATACTTTCACTTTGCCGGCACTGCGAATGGCTTTGACCGCGCTCACCGCTGCGTCCAAGAAACCCCGCGCGCGGACGTCGATGCCCACCGCAATATTCTTGATGCCTCCTTTGAGGCATGTTTCGACGACGCTCTCAACCACCCCCGGCGGCAGATTGTCGACGCAATAATACCCGCTGTCCTCTAACGCATCGAGCGCCGTGGAGCGCCCCGCCCCGCTCATCCCCGTCACCACCAGCAGGGTTGCAGTCGTCATGCCTTACCTTTGGGCCCCACCGGCGGAGGCACTGCGCTTTCACTGGCGCGCGCAACCCGCGATCGTTCCGCATCGCGCGGCGCAAGCTTCGGATTGCGAGCGCGTCGAGGCGGTGCCACTGTGCCGATCTGATCGTTCACGCGCTGGATAAATTCGCGATTGGAATCGTGCCCCGCTTGACGCAAGAGCTCACTGCGCGCCGCAATTTCCACAATAGCGCTGGTGATCCGCCCCGGGCGTACGGGCACTACAATCTCGCGAATGGGAACACCAAGAATCTCGAAATGGCGCTCGTCCAAGCCAATCCGGTCGACCGGACCGTCATCTGCCAATAGCTCAAGGCGGACGACCAAATCGATGCGCTTGCGGTCGCGGATCGCCGTAACCCCGAAGAGCTGCTTGATGTCCAAAATGCCCAGCCCCCGCACCTCAATGTGGTGACGGAGCAGCTCGGCTGGCTCAGCGAACACCATTCCCGGTGGACGGTAATCGCATTCCACCACGTCATCCGCCACGAGCCGATGACCTCGCAACACCAATTCCAGCGCCGTTTCGCTCTTGCCGATGCCGCTCTTGCCCAGCATCAACACGCCCACTTCAAAAACATCCACCAACACGCCGTGGATGCGCACGCGCGGGGCCAACCGCTCATCGAGCAGTGCGTGAATTGATGCAATCGCGGCTGATGAACGCACCGTGCACATGAGCAAGGGCGTCCCCGTCGCTTCCGCGGCGGTAACAAAGGATTCAGGCGGCGTCGCACCGCGGGTCACGACCACGCAGCACAGTTGGGGTGAAAAGAAATTATGCGCGGCGCGCTCTTGTTCTGTCGGCCCAAGAGTCTCCAGAAAACTGAGTTCTGTTTCTCCCAACACCTGAATGCGATGGGGGACGATTCCGTGCAAGTGACCCACCATCGCGAGCCCCGATTTTTGAATTCGCGGGTGGCGGATCTCCCGCCCCAGCCCAGCAACCCCTGCGACCACTTGCATCGCGACCCGCAGCGCAGGGTCGCGTATCAACGCGCCCACCGACAACCCCCGCGCAGAGGGCGGTGGTTCGCGCAAATTCATGCGCCGCTACCCGGCTGGTGTTCGTGATCGTCCCGCATAACGAGTTCACGCGCTGAGTGCGGATCCGCGGCCTGTAACAACTGCTCTCGTGTGTCCTTACTGCGCAGCAGCCGCGAAACGCGTGCCAACACTCGCAGGTGCTCGGCCGTCGCCTGGCGGGGACCCACCACTCCTAGAATGATCTGCGCCGGTTGTCCGTCCAAGCTGTCGAATTCAACACCTTGCGGACAAAGCACCAACGCCGCTGCACGATCTGCAATTGCGTCCATCGCGGCGTGCGGAATGGCAACGCCCTCACCGATCGCGGTGCTCTGCAATTGCTCGCGCTCGAGCAACATGCGCTCCACCTCTTGCGCATCGGTGTGCAAAGCGGGAGCCAGCAACTCCGCCAACAGCCGGATAGCGCTCGCCTTGTCGGTGACCCGGCGACCACTGGGGTCGACTACAATGCGTTCTTCAGGAAGGATGGCGGAAAGTTGCATCGGTTATTCTCGTGGCAATTCCAAGCGACGCCACCACGCTGCCACGCGCGACCGATCTCTACAAGGGGGTTGGGCCCAATAGGATTGTCCTGTCAAGAATCCTGGCTTGCGCGACGGCTCGACAGCATGGCGTCTTTACTGTGGCTGATCTGCCGTTCCAGCTTGTCGATCACCTTGTCGATCGACGCGTACATGTCGTTCGACGATTCCCGGGCCTCCAAGTGTTCACTCCCACTGGACAGTCGCACCTCGGCCACATGCATCAGCTTCTCAAGCGAGACGGTGACTTTTGCCTCCATCGGCTTGTGCAGCATCTTCTGCAGGCGCGCAAGCTTGTCACTGGCGTACTTCTTGATTGAGTCGCTGGCGTCCACGTGGCGAAAAGTGATGCTGATATTCATGAATCCTCCTGGTGTGACAAACCGATAAACCTCAAAATACTTTCTTACGCCGAGAAGAAGCCAGAAGCCCTAGCATTTCTCGGTACTTGGCCACCGTGCGCCGGGCGATACGAATGCCTTGATCGCGCTCCAGCATCTCGACGATCGTCTGGTCGCTCAAGGGGCTCTTCTTGTCCTCCTCGTCGATCATCTTCTTGATCGCCTGCTTCACGCTTTCGCTGGCAATATCTTCTTCGGCAACGCGGCGGATGCTCGAATTGAAGAAATACTTCAACTCGAACAAGCCTTGGGGCGTGTGCATGTACTTGTTGGTGGTGACCCGCGAAATGGTCGATTCGTGCATGCCGACCGCCTCGGCCACGTCGCGCAGAATCATTGGCTTGAGGTGAGTCACCCCTTTTTCAAAAAACTCACGCTGCATCTCAACAATACACTCGGAGACGCGAATGATCGTCTTGCGTCGCTGCTCAATGGCGCGGATCAACCACTGCGCGTTGCGCAACTTCTCGCCCACAAAATCTTTGGCGGATGGATCCTGAAGCAGGCGCTTGGTCAGCGCCTCATTGATGTGCAATCGCTGCACGCCGCGATCATTGTCCGCCACCACAAAATTATCGCCATCGCGCACCACGTACACATCCGGTGTGATGCCAATGGTGCGCTCGTCTTGATCACTGAAGTTGCGCGCTGGCCTACTTTCCAGCTTCTGAATCTCTTTGGCCGCGTCGTAGACATCGTCGAGCGGCACCTTCAATTCCTTGGCGATGGCCTGGTAGTTGTGTTTCTCCAGGTTCTGCATGTGCTTGGTCAGGATCTGCAGCTCCAAATCCGAGTAACCAAAGGATTGCGCCTGCACCAGCAAGCATTCTTGCAGATCACGCGACGCGACGCCCACTGGATCGAAGTTCTGAATCATCTCCAGCACGCAGGCGGCATCGTCCAGGTGCAGACCGGCTTCTTGTGCCAGATCGTCGATGGTGAGATCCGGAGTGCGCGTGCCGTCAGGTCGCTCTACCCCTTTGAGATCCAAATAGCCCTGATCGTCCAGGTTCCCGATCACCAGTTCGGCAAACGTGCGCTCGGTGTCAGTGAAGTCACTCATCTGAAGCTGCCACATCAGATGATCTTTCAGGTTGTTGGGTTTGGTGAGGTTCTGCTCGATGGGAGGCAGCTCATCGAAACCACCTCGCCCGTGGCTGGGTTGCTGCTGGGTGCGATTCTCAAGGAATTTTTCCCAATCGACTTCGCGCGTCGCCTTCTCTGTCTTGCGCTCGCCCTCACCGTGCTCGCGATCTTCCAGCACGCGCTCGCCACGAGTTTCCGCTGCGGTACCGTCGCCGCCCCCACGCCCGCGCCCCTCGCCGTCCTCCTCCGTTAAGATCGGGTTGCCGTCGAGTTCCTTGCGGACCTCCTCGATCAATTCCATCCGGGAGAGTTGCAGCAACCGGATGGCCTGCTGCAGCTGGGGTGTCATCACCAGCGATTGGCTCATCCGAAGGTGCTGTTTCAGTTCCATCGGCTGCTTCTTCGGTGCAACGACCCCCTAGGCTGGGCCTTCTCGCACCTCGATCGTGTACCGTGAAAAGTAGCCATTCAGCGGCAAGCGGGCCAGCAAAAACCATGCCTCACCCCTGGAAATGCTCATTTTTGCAAGGAAGTTTAGCTTCCGGCCCGCTCACCGAACCGGAGCCAGGCGCACCACGACGTAGGACTGCGCCGTTCCCACCAGGGGCAGCTCGGCGATCTGGACCGCAGCGAGATCGCGCCTAACGCACAATGCGGCCAGCCGTCGCTCGACGACCCGCTGAAACTCGGTGCTTGTCCAAGGAGATCGGTTTGGGGCATTCGGCACCGTCAACAACACCAGCAGCGTGGGCTCAAATCGTTCCAAATAGTCATCAGGGAGATGTTTAGAAGTGTGGCCCCCGGCCCAACGCGCCACGATCGGATTGGTGACGCCCGCTAGATCCAGCACCGTAGCGTCGGTGCTAGCGCCCACCCAACCAACATCCAACGTCGCGATGCGATCGGAATCC
>DATJEQ010000276.1:0-2251 GCA_035496495.1 Polyangiaceae bacterium | reverse complement strand
TCGCGCTTGATCGACTTGTTGCGCCAGAAGAATCAGTGGGAAAAGACCTTGTTCATCTTTGCTGCCGATGTTTCGATGGGCGAACAGCCCGACGTGCCCTTCGGTGTGACGACGCTCAGCGAGGACCGGCTCCTGGCGCCATTGATCATCAAGTTCCCCGGTGAAATGACAGCAGGCCGCCAGATGGTTTCGGCTTGCGGCAGCGAAGACATCACGCGCACGATCAGCGATGCGCTGGATCTACCGGCCAACGAGCAGACGCTGGGAATCAATTTGCAGAACGTGGCCGCGGGTTGGGAGGCACCGGGTGGCAATCCACAAGTTGCGGTTCTGGGTAATCAATATTCAACACGCTGGGGTCAATGGATGATGCTGGGAGAATTCGGTACGCCTCCGCGCTTGTGTCAGCTGGATATCGATCCGTCCTGCGTGCGCAATGTCTTTGCTGACAACCCGATGACGGTCAATGCGCTGTGGCGGGTCACCTTTGAAGCGTTGAGTCAGCCGCCGCGGGCGAAACACCAGGGCGCGGTGCTGGACAATACGACCAGAGACGCACTCATGGTGTGGGGCGAATGAATGAAACCGCATCCCGCTGCATCACACCCCTCGCTTGCCATTCCACAGCGCGACGTGCAACCGAGGTGAGGTTCCGAAGCCCGCCTGCTGCGCCAGTTCCGTCACCCAAACGCCGCGTGAGTTCAAAGTCTCCGCTGTTTGACCTTCAGGCATGAGCAGCACGCGCTCTTTGGGCCAAGCGCTAGTCGACACCAGATCGTCAATTTCACGCTGCTCGCTCGCCGATTGCACGACCAGCTTGAGCCACGCGTTGGGGTGCTGGGCAAAGGCCCTGAGCACCGGCAACTTCAAGCGTGAATCTTCGGGATCTCCTCCATTGCTGAGCTTGGGGGACACGTTCCACTGATTCACTCGGTCGAGCAGCGCGGGCTCTGGCGGCTGGGTACCATTTGTTTCCACTTCGACGACCCAGTCGTTGCTCAGCATTGTGAGCAATCGGCCCAATGCTCGTTGCTGCAACAACGGCTCGCCGCCCGTGATGATCAAGCGCCGTGGCTCCAACGCGAGCAAGCGTTGGCGAACTGCCGCAACAGTCGTGATCGCGACCTCGCGCGAGTAATCGTAATTTTGCCAATCCCAGGTGTACTTGGTGTCGCACCACTGGCAGTGCAGGTTGCAGCCCGCCACGCGCAAGAATGTGGCGGGCTTGCCGGCGCTCGGGCCCTCACCCTGAATACTTGCGAAGATCTCGCTGATCTTCAGTGTTCCGTGGCCACTGTCTTCGCTCGCGCTCACGGCGTGATGTGAGCACAATCAAAGCGCGGCGCAAGGCCGAATCCCCGTCCCAGCCGGCAAGAACATGCTAAGCAGCGGCCCATGGCGAACGATGTGCGGCAAGGCAGAGACAGAAAAACCCCAAGGCCCGTAGAGGTCGAGGTCGGCTTTCATCGGCTGGCTGAGGGCTCGGCGCTGTACCGGGCCGGAGGCACTGTCGTGCTCGCCACCGCTTCGGTCGATCAATCGGTGCCCAAATTCATGGAGGGCAAGGGTGGCGGCTGGGTGACCGCTGAGTACCAAATGCATCCGCGTTCGAATCCCCAGCGGCGCGAAATGCGCGATGGTCGTCACAAGCCGCTTTCGGGCAGGGCCAAGGAAATTGAGCGCTTGATCGGTCGTTCGCTGCGCTCGGCGGTGCGATTGGATCGCTTGGGTGAGCGCACGATTTCAATCGATTGCGACGTGTTGGAAGCCGACGGTGGCACCCGCACTGCGTCGATCACCGCGGGGCTGATCGCGATGTGCGTTGCGCTCGACAAGATGCAAACGCGCGGCCAGCTCAAAGGGCCCGCGTTACGCGATCAGATCGCTGCCATCAGTGTCGGGCATGTTGATGGCGAGCACACACTCGATCTTTGTTACGAAGAGGACGTCAAAGCGCGCGTGGATCTGAATGTGGTGGCCACAGTCGACGGAAGGTTGGTGGAGCTACAAGGTACGGCCGAAGGCGAAGCCGTGCCTCGAGCCGAGATGGATCAAATGCTCGACCTCGCGCTGAGCGGCGTCAGTTACTTGTGCAAGATCCAACGCTCCGTGTTGGAACAAGCTGGCGTAAAACTAGGCCGCCTCACTGGTGGTTGATTCGCTGGTGGTTGATTCGCTGGTGGCTGATTCGCTGGTGGTTGATTGACCGGCGGTCGATTCTGACAGCTGAGCGCCCGCTGATCACGGAAAA
>DATJEQ010000275.1:0-6023 GCA_035496495.1 Polyangiaceae bacterium | reverse complement strand
CTGGCAATTACGGCACGCCCCAGGATCTGATGTATTTGATTGACACCCTGCATCAGCGGGGAATTGGGGTCATCTTAGATTGGGTGCCGGCGCATTTCCCCAGCGACGAATGCAGCCTCGGCTATTTCGACGGCACCTATTTGTACGAACACGAGCACCTGATGCAGCGTGTGCACCCGGAATGGACAAGCCTTATCTTCAATTATGGCCGCCACGAGGTGCGCTCATTTTTGATCTCGAATGCGCTGTTCTGGCTCCAGCAATACCATGCGGATGGGCTGCGAGTGGATGGCGTCTCGTCCATGTTGTATCTGGATTACGGCCGCAAAGAAGGCGAATGGATCCCCAATCAATACGGCGGGAAAGAGAACCTAGATGCCGTGCGCTTCCTTCAGGATCTGAACACCATTGTGCACGACGAAGTACCCGGCGCATTGACGATTGCGGAAGAATCCACCGCGTGGCCGCGCGTGAGCGGGCTCATTCACGACGGCGGTCTGGGCTTCGACATGAAATGGGACATGGGTTGGATGCACGATACCCTGCGCTACATGAAGCGCGATCCGGTGTATCGCAAGCACCACCACAATGAGTTGACCTTCCGCACCCTGTATTCCGGCAGTGAGAATTATGTGTTGCCGCTCTCGCACGATGAGGTGGTGCACGGCAAAGGGTCGCTGATCGGCAGAATGCCCGGCGACGAGTGGCAGAAATACGCCGGGCTGCGGCTGCTCTTGGCCTATCAATTCGCCATACCAGGCAAGAAGCTGCTGTTCATGGGCGGCGAGCTCGGTCAATTCAGTGAATGGAACCACGACGGATCCGTCGATTGGTTCCTCAAAGATCACCCTCAGCCGCAGGGCATCATGCGCCTCGTCGCTCGGCTCAATGAACTCTATCGCAGTCGCTCAGCGCTGCATGTGCAAGATTTTGGCAACACGGGTCTGGAGTGGATCGAAGCGAATGATCACGAACAGAGCGTGCTCTCCTTCTTGCGCCACGACACCAGCTTCCATCAATTGATGGTGGTATTGAATTTCACTCCGGTGCCACGCGGCAGCTACTTGCTCGGGGTGAATCACCCCGGGCGCTGGCGCGAAATCCTGAATACCGACGCGGGCGACTATGGCGGCAGCAATCTGGGCAACTTGGGGGAAGTGAACACCACGGAGCAAGGCGCACACGGCCGCCGCTATTCGCTCGAATTGGTATTGCCGCCCCTGGGCGCGCTATTCCTAGAGCCCTGCCCCACTTAGCTGAATATTCAAAGCCCATAGGGCCCCCTTTACAACAAGTAGAGCGTGCCCAAATTAGGCCAATGTTGCGCCAGTGTCCTTCGTGTGGTCAAAGCAATCGCGTTCCCATTGATCGGCTGCACCAGGAAGCTAAGTGCGGGAAATGCAAGGCCGTCCTGTCTCCTCCGAATGACACGGTTGAGATTGACTCGACGGCCGCTTTCGACGAGTTGATCGGCAAGTCGTCGTTGCCAGTCTTGGTTGATTTCTGGGCGCCCTGGTGTGGGCCTTGTCGCTCAGTGGCCCCTGAAATCGCCAAGGTAGCAGCGCAGCGCCAAGGACGCCTACTCGTGGCAAAGGTGAATACGGACGTCCTACAATCCGTTGCGTCGCGCTACGCGATCACTGGCATTCCCACCATGATTCTCTTCCGTGCTGGCAAAGAAGCTCAAAGAGCCAGTGGCGCCCGGCCCGCAGCGACGATCCTCCGCGAGTTCTCGCTGTGAGCCGCCTGTGCTCGGCGTGAAGCAAAAGACCGTGGTAGGCTCCACGACATGTTCATTCGCCGCTCACCTTTCAATTCAAGCTTTGGCTTCAATGGTTTGGCCGCCCTCGGCTTGCAATTGTTGATCGTCGGCGCGGTGCCCGCATGCACCGCAACCACCAGCAGCTCTGAGAGTACCGGAGGGCAGAGCAGTCAGGCGCCGAGCGGGGGCTCAACAAGCGTTCATTCAAGCGCGGGTTCAGCCTCGGGGGGCACCGCACATGGATCTGGCGGTGGTTCGTCGGGTGGTATGAATGGAGGAGCCAATTCTCTGGCGGGCACGGGCGGCACCGCGCTGGCCCAAGGCGGCGCAAACAACGACGGAGGCATAGCGGGTGACAACGCAGGCCCATCAAACGCGGATGCCTCTCTGCCCAACCAAGGAACGGGCGGCAGCAGTTCCGTCATTGATGCCGGCGCGTGCGTGGCAACAGAGGCGACTCATCCCAGCGAAGGGGCCCTGCACGTCCCGGAGTGTACAGCCGTCAGCTACAACACGAATCCGCCCTCCTCTGGCAACCATTACCCGATATGGGCGGCTTTCGGTGTTTACCAATTTCCATTGCCCAAAGGCTTTTGGGTTCACAACCTGGAGCATGGCGCGGTGGTCTTTCTTTATAATTGTCCAGACGGCTGCGCTGCGGAGCTCGCCGGATTGACCACTTGGTTCAACAATCTACCAATCGACGGCGCTTGCGTGAACTCAACTACGGCACCGCGGGCCCTGCTCATACCCGATCCGGATCTGGATGTGCGCTTTGCGGCAACCGCCTGGCAAAATACCTTGAAAGCCGACTGCTTCGATGAAGCGGCGTTTGGCGCATTCTACCAGGCGCACGTGGGCAACGGCTTGGAGGTGGTGTGCAGCTCGGGGCAGGATTTCCGCGGACCTGACGGCATGCCAACCGCCGCATTGCCGGTGGATTGCGGCAAATAAACGACCGAAGCGCTAGAGTGGAACGCCCGCCACCAACTCCTGGAGTTGGCGCAGAGTTTCTGTGAATTCGCTGGTGCTGTGTCCATCTTGACGCAAGAAGCGCTCGATGTTGCCCCAACGATCGAGCGCGCAATCCAGCTTCTTGTCGCTGCCACGCGCATACGCCCCCAAAGCCACCAGATCACGTTTGGCCTCGTAAGCAGCGATCAATGAACGCAGGACGCGCGCGGCTCGCGTGTGGTCGGGTGTCACCAGTCGATCCATCACACGAGATAGGGAAGCATTCACGTCAATGGCCGGGTAATGCCCCTGTTCCGCCAAGGCCCGACTGAGCACGATGTGCCCATCAAGCACGCCACGCACTTCATCGGTGATCGGCTCATCCAGCGAATCCCCTTCGACAAGCACCGTGTAAATCGCCGTGATCGAGCCCTTTGCCGCCTGACCGGAGCGCTCCAACAGGCGCGGCAACATGGCGAACACACTGGGCGGATAACCCCGGCGAACCGGCGGCTCTCCCGCAGCGAGGCCGACTTCGCGCTGAGCCCTGGCAACACGCGTGATCGAATCCATCAAGAGCAACACATTCTGTCCGCGGTCGCGGAAATACTCGGCCAAGCTGGAAGCCGTCTGTGCCGCCTTCAGTCTTTCCAACGCGGGGGCATCGCTCGTCGCCACCACCACGATCGATCGCTTCCGGGCTTCAACGCCCAGCGAAGTCTCGATGAACTCGCTCACCTCACGCCCGCGCTCTCCCACCAACGCAACAATCACCACGTCCGCATTGCTGCCGCGCGCCATTGAAGCGAGCAGCGTGCTCTTGCCCACGCCCGATCCAGAAAACAGTCCAATGCGCTGCCCAATCCCTAAAGTCATCAATGAATCGATTGCGCGGATCCCGGTGTGCAACCGTTCGTTGATCGGCTTGCGCGAGAGCGGCTCTGGCGGCGTCCCCTCGGTGGAAACGCGCGGCAGCTGACTCGTGTCCATCGCGCCATCGATCACGCGCCCCAATCCGTCGACCACACGACCCAGCAGGGAAGGATGCGCGGGCACCGTGAGCGGCTCACCCGTCGATTCCACTTCGTCCTCCGGCCCGATCCCCACCGCGTCGCCCAGTGGCAACGCCAAAGCCTCATCGCCATCGAAGCCGACAACCTCGGCGTACAGCGGTTTGCCTCTGCGACGAATGATCAGCAGATCCCCCAGGCGCGCCAGCGGTAAACTCAGGCGGATCGTCAGCCCTGCAACAGCGCGCACTCGCCCCTTGCTCACCAGAGGGGTTGTCTGCTGGAGCTTTGCCCGCAAGGCATCTACTTCCACGAGGCCAGCGTAGCGGGGGCGCCTGCGAGGGCAACGCCCGAGTGAAATGGCGCCTCCGGGGCACGCCCGCTCACCAGGGAAATGCGCGAATTACACCAATACTTGGCGAAGATTTGCCCCCAGGGGCGGGGCGGTGCAACGCTTGCATCCGTGAAGCGATTCTTCCTGGCCCTGCCCTTACTGGCTGCGCCCCTCTGGCTTGGCTCCCTGGGGTGCCACGCGTCCGTGCAAGCGCATGCCAGCGCCAATGCATCGGGAAAAGACGGCGAGGAAGTCCACGACTACGACAAGCCGTTCGTGGCAAACCCGAATCGTGAAGCCGAGTTGAGCGGAACGAAGGCAAGCCCTTATGCGCTCCTCGGCGCGCGCCAAGATCTCAACTACGCCGCCACTCCCACTGAAACCTGCAAGTGCCTCGCGGTCGCCGTGGGGCAACCCAATGACCCGCGCTTTTCTTGGGAAGCCGCCGTTCCCGTGGTCGACAGCAACACCCAGTTGGTGGTCGCCATGACCTCTCAAACGATTCACTGCGCGAAGGCCAAGAAATCCAGCTTGGGCGCTTCTTATCAGGGGTACGTGACCGACGGCACCAGTGTGATGTTGCTGGTGGAAGAGGCGCACGATGGTAGGCCAGTAACCTCTGGTGGCATTGTGCCGCGCCCGGCCCAAGGGGGCGCGCTCTACATTCGCCCCGCGAACGAGAAGATCCCTTACGGCTCAGCCTTGGATGGAAGAAATCTGCGCTGCCGCCTGCCGACCGAGACCTCAAACGCCGAAACGGTGGCGCGGGGTGGCCCGAACGAGATCTTCCTGCATCCGATGAAGAGCAAATCGTTGCAGAGCGGCGAGACGGAAGACAAGCCACCCGCCGGAGACGGGCTCGACGCGCTGATTGATCAAGAACCGGAAAAAGAGTCGAAGAGCGACAAAGATCCGGGCTCTGAGCAAGCGCCACAATCTGACCAAGGCGACAGAGCCGAGCCGGCACCAGCCCCGAGCCAGTGATCTCGCGGCGACGCGGGTCCGGGTGTGACAAGAAATGTCAGCCCAAGGGATGAACGCGAGACTGCACGCTCGCACAGTGCTACTTCGCGCGCATGGACGACAGCAGCTCCCAGCCTTCTCTGCCCGGATTAGCTGTGCCCGGTTTAGCTGGGCCCGGTTTAGCTGTGCCCGGGTTAGCGGCTGGCTTATCACTGGCCGGCTCGTCACCGGGCGGATTATCATCGCAGCCGTTGGCGCCCTCTCGCCCTAATCGCCCTCGTGTGAGGCCCAGCTGTCAGCTTTCCCAGGGCGACGCGGTGGCTTTTCTGCAGGGGCTGCCGTCAGACAGCGTCGACCTGCTGATCACCGATCCGCCCTACGAATCGCTTGAGAAGCACCGCGCCATTGGGACGACGACGCGCCTCAAACACAGCAAATCGTCCAGCAACGACTGGTTCGACATTTTCCCCAATTCGCGCTTCCCCGAGCTTTTCTCGCAAGTCTTTCGGGTGCTGAAGAAGCATTCCCATTTTTATTTGTTCTGCGATCAGGAAACGATGTTCGCCGCCAAGCCCCTGGCCGAAGCGGCGGGGTTCAAGTTTTGGAAGCCCCTGGTGTGGGACAAGCGCAAGATCGGGATGGGGTATCACTACCGCTCGCGCTACGAATTGATCCTGTTCTTCGAAAAAGGAAAACGCAAACTCAACAACCTCGGAATTGCGGACGTGATCGAGTGTCCGCGCGTGATTTCAGGTTACCCCGCGCAAAAGCCCAGCGAAGTATGCCAAGTGCTGATTGAGCAAAGCAGCGTAGCGGGCGATGTCGTTGTAGATCCTTTCATGGGCTCTGCTTCTTGCGGTGAGGCCGCACTCGCTGTGGGGCGTCAGTTCTTGGGCAATGATCTGTCCAAACAAGCCCTGGTTTTGGCTAAAGAGCGCCTTGCACGTTGGCTATAACGTTGGCTATTGCTCGCCGCGATCTGATATCGTGGCAAAGCAAT
>DATJEQ010000274.1:0-5001 GCA_035496495.1 Polyangiaceae bacterium | reverse complement strand
AGGTATCATGGATCGGGCTGGGTTCGATTTGAACCAGTTAACACGGCCTGAGATACGCGTTAGCCTAACGGGGGGTCTGTTGAGGGGTGTTTCTCAAATAGCGTTTCTATCCGCGATGGTCGCGTGACATCAGAAGGAAGTGACAGTGGAAAATCTTGCGGCAGCTAATGTCAATCGCGCGATTTCGCTCGCCGCGACGAACATCTCCATCTTCACGTTCACATTGATGTTCCTGTACCCAAAATTCGAGAAAGGCACCGTGCAACCGGTGCTGTTTCAGGCGGCGCTGATCGCGATGGCCATCTCGACGTTCTCGCTCGTGTTTGCGACGGTGCACTACTACCGCTCGTCGCTGGGTGCCTGGGTTCCCGAACACGAACGATCGCACCACGCCCGCCGCGCCGAAACCTTCTGGGCCCTCGGCTACAGCGTGATGTTCCTGACCCCCAGCCTGGTCCTCTTCTCGATCGGGCTTCTCGTCGTCGCCGCCATCTGGCTCACCCTCTGGCTGGTGTACCTGATCTTCGTAATCCACTCCTACCCCAAGGCGCTGACACCGCGAGTGTTGAAGGAATACTGACGGGTTGCGGTGGACTCGGGCGGATACAAGTTCTTGCAACGACACGGCTAGTGCGCGATTCTCCCTGAGTGCGAGCGGTTTTGGCCATTGTTGTGTTGGCGGCGAGTTTTCGCTGGGCGCCGTTGCAGTGTGGGGGGGAGCCGGATCCGCAGGTTAAGAAGTATGAGACGCCGAGTGAGGCGTTGTATGATCTAGCGACGGAGTTCAAGACCAAGGGCGACACGGGGGGGTGGCGCACGACGCTGGAGTATTTGATGCGACGGTACCCGAATAGTCGCTTTGCGATGCGGGCAAAGGACGAACTCGCGGCGGCTTCGAACGGGGCATCGCCTGGGGCGGCTGTTGAGCCCGCGCCGGACAAGCGCTGAGTCTTCGAAACGCTGATGACAGCCGTGCGTGACGACTCTGCGCTGCGCTTGATGCTGATCAGCGATGTTGCCGGGCGCGATCCGGCGGACGTTGCGGCGCGGATCGACTTGATCTGCAAGCGCGCACAGCCGGGCAGCGTCATCGTTCAGCTGCGGGATAAGGAGCTCAGCGCGCGAGCTCGCATTGAATTCGGCAAAGCGCTCGCTCAGGCCGCGCATGGGGCAGGGCAGTGGTTCATTGTGAACGAGCGAGTCGACATCGCGGTGCTGCTGGCGGCCGATGGGGTGCACTTGCCCGAAGAGAGCATTTCGCCCCGCGAGGTGCACAGCCTCTTCGCGACCAGCGCCAAACGCATCCCTTGGATCTCCACGGCGTGGCACGACATCGAGCGGAAGCCCCCGAGCGACGCCAATGCTTACGTCGTTTCTCCCATTGTGCAGGAGCGCAAAGGCCGCCCCGCGTTGGGCCTCTCGGCACTCAAACAAGCCCGCGCGCAACTGGAACCGACCCAGCGATTGTTCGCACTGGGCGGCATCGATGCGCACACCGCCGGCGCTTGTCTGGAACACGGCGCGGACGCGGTAGCGGTGATCGGCGCCGCCTTTGATGCCGATCCGATTCCGCTATTGCGCGCTTTGGGGATCGAACGATCGCCTTAGACCTTGCGAACCAGGCTTACCGTAGGCCCGAGTCTGCGCTGCAACACTTGCTGCAGCGCGCCCCACAGCTCGTCCCCCGACTTGCTCGCTACCCAACTTCCACCGTCGCGGATGTAGTCGAAATGCCACGCATTGCGGTCTGCGGCCATCCAGATCTGCCGCGCCGCGGTGTGGCTGTTGATCACGCACACTGAGTCGTCATCGAACTCAACCGAGAGAATATCTCCGGCAAGCTCCGCCTCCACTCCGGTGGCAATCAAATCCAGTGCGTCGCGCAGCAGGGAAAGCTCTGCTGCGGCGACTTCACCGAATTCAGTTTCGCTCAGAGGCGAGTTGGCCATCAGGCCCTCGCGCTCAATTTACTGCGCGCCCGGCAAGCACAGCGGCGCCATGCAGCGATACCCCTGCTGGCAATCCGCGTTGGTTTGGCAGGGGAAGATGCAATGACCGGCTGCCGTGTCGCACTTGTGCGCGATGCAGTTCGCGTCCGTCTGACAGGGGAAGAAATTCGCGCCGGGTTGGGCCGGTTGAGCAGCGCCAGGTTGCGCCGGTTGAGCAGGGGCCGGCTGCGCGGGCATTGGCTGAGCGGGCGCCGGTTGTGCGTAGCCAGGCTGCTGGGGTGCAGGTTGCGCGTAACCGGGCTGCTGCTGCGGCTGTTGCCCCGTTGGCTGCTGCTGGGGAGCGTAGTAGCCGGGCGGCGGTTGCTGTTGCGGCTGCTGCGCGGGCGGCTGCTCGTCTTTGCTGCCTCCGCAAGCCATGAAAGCGATCCCTGTGGTGAGCAACAAAATCGAAGGTCCGACAATACGCATAGGAAATTCTCCTCGGCTGCACAGGCTAATGGCCGGCTTTGCACCGGTCAATCGCGTTCGGTCGATGTCAGAACGCCCCGTATTTGCGGGTCGTAGGCCCAAAAGGCCGATAATGAAGTGGCTCCGGGCGGCAGCGGACGCTGGCGCTTTCTTGGCGCGGCTGTAAGGACTCTGCGGTGCTGCGTTGGGCAAAACAACTGGAGACTTGGCACAAAGCCGGGTTGCTCAGCACGGAGCAGGTTGAACAGATCCACCGTTTCGAAGCCAGCCAGCCGCGCCGCGCTTGGGGGGTGTGGGGTTTGCTCGGCATTGGGGCCACGGCTGTTTGTACCGGTGTAGTGAGCGTGATCGCTGCCAACTGGGAGAACCTCGGCGATGCGTTCAAACTCAGTGCGTACTTTGCCATGCAAGGCCTGTTGGGCTGGGTGCTCTACCAACGGCGCGATCGATCCGGGCCGCTGCGCGAAGTGCTGCTCACTATCTTTGCGCTGCTGGTGTCAGGCGGCATCGGTCTAATCGGGCAGATCTACAATTTGCGCAGCGATGGCTGGCAAGGGCTGCTGCTCTGGTTAGTGCTCACGCTGCCGGTGACGGCGCTCGCGCAAGGAAAACTGCTGCCCCATCTGTGGACGGTGGGCACCGGGACGACGGCTTGCCTGTGGGCCGCTTCGAATAACAGTTCGATCAACGAAGGCGATCGCTGGCTGCTGACGGCATCGCTGCCCCTGGCTTTCGCGGCGCTCGGAGCCTCCAATCCGTCGCAGATCAAACTGCCGGTGCGGCTGCGCGAAGCCATCACAACCTGGGGCTTCTTCGGCGTGTGTGCGGGCGGCGCGCTGCTGGCGAACCTCGCTTTCCACGAGGGTTGGTCCTCGCGGGAACCGGCTCCCTTGTTGGGAACTGCCGCCATCGCTGCCTTCGGATCGCTGGCAATCGTCGCGAGCTGGGCTAACCGCAACTTGGGGCGGGGAGTGAAGCTGGGGCTCACGGCCTTGTTCGGCTTTGTCACCTTGGGCTGCACGCTGCCGTTCGTAGTGTCCCATTTCCCGCCCAGCGAGGTGCTGGGTGCGTTGATCTTCTTGGTCATTTGGAGCGCCACGGCAGTGACGGCTCTGCTCCTTGAGCGCAAGCGCTGGTTCGATCTGGCAACCATCGTTATCGCGGTGCGTTTCATCGTCATCTATTTCGAGGTGTTTGGCAGCTTGGCGGCCACGGGGCTCGGTTTGATCGCTTCAGGGGGTGTGATCATTGCCGTAGGGCTGTTGTGGCACCGAGCGCACGCGCGTTTTCGTGTGTGGCTGGAGGCGCAACGATGAAGGCGTGGGTGACAGCGAGCGCGGTGCTCTTTCCCGTCGTGATTCTCGGCGCTTGGGTTGCGCAACTTGAGTATGGGCGGCGCGCGGGTGCTGAAGTGGTCCTCAACGTCAGCGCTTACGATCCCCGTGACATCTTGTCGGGTCATTACCTGCAGTATCGAGTCGATTACGGCATACCGGCGTGCGAGTCGCGCGACGCAAACCAACGCGAAATGTGCTTGTGCTTGGGTCAACCCTCAGCCGACGTGCCAGAGGTGGCTCAGTTCGCCGGAGAGTGCGCAGCCAAGCCGGTCGGCTGCGGTGTGTTCATTCGCGGGCATTGCGAATACCAACGGTTTATCGCCGGCATTGAGCGCTATTACATCCCCGAGGATTACGCCCAGGTGCTGAACCGCGTCCCCGAGGGAGCGCAGATCAAGGTGCGGATCAGCAGCTCCGGCAGCGCCCAAGTGACGGATTTCTTGGTGGGCGGAAAGCCTCTGGCGGAATTCGTGCGACAGAGCAGGCCGGCGCAATAGATCTGACCGGCGAGGGCCTGCTCAGTTAAAATGCGCTTATTAGTGACCCGATGTCGTGAGTGAGGCCATATACTGGGCGCTTCCCCTATTTTGTGGGATCTTTGGACCTGCCACGTTGTGAGAGAGGGTTGACCCATGAAGACGCGAAAGCTTGCTGCAAATCGGTTGTTAACGACGCTGGTTTGGTTTGCGTTGCTCGGCTCGGGGCTGGGATTTGCCTCTGCTTGCGGCGGGGACAGCAAAGCGACTGGCACCGCTACTGGTGGCGCCAGCAGTACCGGCACCGGCAATGGGACCGCCGGGACGGGGATCACCGGGTACAACATCGGGGATTCAGGAGCCGTTCAAATCGCTTCAGGAGGCATGAGTGTCACGGACAGCACAGGCACCTTCACCTGTTATCAGATCACCTGCGCGAACCATCTCCTCGAATGTGGAGATTGCCAGGACACTGATAACGACGGCTTGATCGATTCGCACGACCCAGAATGTCTCGGGCCCTGTGACAACACCGAAGGCCCAGCGCTCACGGCTGGCGTTGGAGGGGAGACCGGGGGTCCGTGCCTGGCTGACTGCTATTTCGATTTCGGAAACGGTCCAGGCAACGACGATTGCCACTGGGACCACCGCTGCGATCCGCTGTCGGTGGCGCCTGACTACCACCCCGAGGGCGACTCCTGCCCGTTTGACCAATCGAGCGTGGGTGGCAGAAGTTGCCCCAGTCACCAGTCTGACGCTTGCCTCAACTAC
>DATJEQ010000273.1:0-2053 GCA_035496495.1 Polyangiaceae bacterium | reverse complement strand
ACATCGCCGCGGGGCAGCCACCCAAAGCAGCCCAAGCACCCAAGGTGTCATGGGGCTCGTTGTTCAAGTACAGAACAATTTGGGGAATGATGATCGGGTTCTTTTGCCTGAATTTCGTGATCTATTTCTTCGTCACCTGGTTCCCCACTTACCTGCGTGATGGCCGCGGTTTCAGCGACGTGAAGACCGGCATCTTTGGCATGATTCCCGGTCTGTTCGCGATGGTGGCGGGTTACGCCGGTGGCAAGACATCGGATTTCTTGGTCCGGCGCGGGATGTCGCTCACCAAGGCGCGCAAAATCCCGATCGTCTGCGGCATGGCCATGGCCTCAAGCATCGGCCTTGCCGTTGTCGTGCCCAGTGCGGGCATGGCGGTGGCGTTGCTCGCGTTGAGCTACGGCAGTCTGTGTTTTGCGGCAGCCAGTATCTGGTCGCTGCCGGCAGACGTCGCACCCACACCCGGCCACGTTGCCTCTATCGGCGGGATCCAAAACTTCGCCTCAAACACTGCCGGCATTTGCATCACCTACGTGATCGGCAAACTGCTCGCGCAAACGGGCGGCTTTGTCGCTCCCTTGCTCCTCGCGGGCGGCTTCGCGATTCTGGGTGCGCTGTCCTATTTGTTCATCGTGCCCGAAATCAAGCCACTTGAGTCGAGCACGTAAATTTAGGTGGTAACGGCAAGGCGGCGCACACTGCCCGCTTCGCTTGTTTTGCGCGTGGGTCGTTCGCCGGCAGTGGTGTAACCCAACGCTTCAAACGCCGATCGATAATCGGAAAAGCGACCTCCAGCGAGCGCCGCATGCGCCGCTGCGATGCCTTCGGCTTGCCCACCTTGGGCCAACACATATTCTACCCAAGCCCATTTGCCGCTGGTTGATCGCACATCCGCTCGACCTTTAAGCCCGCGACGCAACCGATCCAGCCTGCTCTTGACGCGATCGACGCCCGCGAACGGCGTGCCGTCTAGCGGCGTGTTGCGCTTCGCGCAGAAGGGCGCAATTCCCAATGCCACCGGAAAAATGGTGGACAGCTTGCCCACGAATTGCACGCACTCGTCCACATCCTCGTCCGTCTCTCCCGGCAGCCCAATCATCAAGTACAACTTCAGTCGATCCATGCCCACGGCGCGCGCCAGTTGTGCGGCTTGCTCGTAATGAGGCTCACGACCGCGCCGCTCGATTTGATCGCGCATGCGCTGGCTGGTGCCATCGAGCGCGGTGGTCAGCGTGCGGTAGCCCGCGCGTTTGAGTGCAGCAACAAAAGGCTCCTTCAAGCGATCCGGGCGCAATGAAGAAAGCCCCACCGTGACGCCGCGATCGGCCAATGCACTCACAATCTCCGTGATGCGCGGATGATCGCTCACTGCGGCGCCCACCAAACCGACGCGGTCCGCGTCTTCAGGAATCAAAGACAGCAATCTTTCTTGATCCACGATGCGCATTCCGCCGTTGGTGGAGCGGCGCATCACACAGTACTGACAGCCGCGCGAACAGCCGCGCTCTGCTTCCACCAAGAACATGTTGGAGAGCTCAGTGTCAGGAGTGCGAATCACGCTGCGCGCGGGCAGCAATTCGTCGTCTGCGCGCGCGGTTGGAGCAAGCGCATCCCCGTGGTGCTCTGGAACGAAAATGTGCGGGTGGCTGCTCAATTGCAGGCGCGCCGCCGCTTTGTCAGCGGCTCCCGCGATCACGTCCAGCGCCCAAGTGACGATGCCCTCGCCTTCACCGATGATGATCGCGTCGCAAAAGGGAGCGAGCGGCAGAGGATTGGAGAACGTCAGAGGGCCGCCGGCGAGCACGAAGGGGAATCGCTCGCCGCGCTCTGACCACTGAATGGGCAATTGCGCCGCAGCGAGCATGCGCACGAAGCCACCGATTTCGATTTCGTAAGCGACGCTGAAGGCCAGAATGCGAAAATCCCCCAACGGGCGCAGCGATTCGTAACTGACCGGCTCCGCGAAAGCCGCTGCGCCTTCGTCGTTGGCCTCATCCGGCAAAAAAACGCGCTCGCAACACAGCCCCGCTGCGCCTTGGATTTCCCGGTAGATCTG
>DATJEQ010000272.1:0-18256 GCA_035496495.1 Polyangiaceae bacterium | reverse complement strand
GATCAAAGTGCGGGCACTGCTGATGCCTCGCGCACGATTGCCGAAGCCGACATCGTGCAGATCGAAGGGGAAACGCTGTACGCCCTCTCGCAGTACGGCGGCCTGTCGGCCATTGATATCAGTGCGCCTGATCAATTGCAGGTGCTTGGCCGCCTGAAGGTCGTGGCCACGCCGTTCGAAATGTACGTGAAGAGCGGCGTCGCCTTTGCGCTGTATCAGGGATACGGCGAATACGTTCACAATGCGGACGACACCTACCAGTGGGTACAGACGAGCCACGTTGTGGTGATCGACGCGCGTGATCCTGCGAACATGAAGCAAATCTCGCAGTTTGAGGTCCCCGGCTACGTCGCGGATTCGCGCATCGTGGGGAACATCCTTTATGTGGCGAGTTTCGAAGACGGGTACTGCTGGGATTGCGAGGCCAACAAGCCCAAGACCACGGTGATTTCATTGGACGTCAGTGACCCCGCTGCAGTGAAGAAAGTGGGCCAACTCACGTTCGACGAACGCACGGATTACAGCTGGCACCGCAGCATCTTCGTAAACGATCAGCGCATGTACGTCGCGGGGCCCGAGTGGGGGACGCAGGGGCCCATTGGCTCGACCATTCAGGTCGTTGATATTTCCGATCCGGCTGGCGCCATGGTCGAGGGGGCGACCGTCCAGGTTGCCGGTCAAGTCAACAGTCGCTGGCAAATGGACGAGCTCGATGGTGTCTTCCGCGTGATCAGCCAGAGCCCGGAGTGGAACATGGTTGAGCCGCCCCACGTCGAGACGTTTCAAGTCGTTTCATCGAATGATTTGCAACCGCTGGGCAGCACAACGCTCGCCCTACCCCGCCCCGAGCAACTGCAGAGCGTGCGCTTTGACGGCACCCGCGCTTACGCCATTACTTTCGAGCAGACCGATCCGCTGTTCACGATAGATTTGAGCGACCCTGCCGCCCCAGTGCAAGCGGGGCAAGTGCAGATGCCGGGCTTCATCTATTACATGGAGCCGCGCGGTGATCGCATGATCGGCTTGGGTTATGACAACACGACGGGAACTGGCTCGCTCCAAGTGTCGCTTTTCGACGTGACGGATTTGACCGCGCCTGCACTCATTGATCGCGCAAATTTCGGCGGGGAATGGGGTTGGTTCTCTGAGGATCAGGATCGCATTCAAAAGGCCTTCAAGGTGCTCGACGACGCAGGCCTGATCTTGATGCCCTTCAGCGGCTGGACCACGGATGCAAACTCAGCCGAACCGACGTGTTATGGCACCTGGAAATCCGGCGTGCAACTGATTGACTGGGCAAACGACACGCTGACGCTGCGCGGTATTGCGCCGACGCTAGGTAGCGCGCGTCGAGGGTTCTTACACAACGATCGCCTGTTCGCAATGAGCGATGACCGCGTCGAGGCATTCGACATCACCAATCGCGACGCACCCGCGCCCACTTCGAAGGTCGCGTTGTCGCACAACGTCACTCAGGTGCTGCCCGCGGGCGACAAGGTGGTACGACTGAGCCAGAACTGGTGGACCAATGCGACCGAGCTGGATGCAGTTTCCTTGGATGCCGCAACGGTTCCCAGCACCGATGGGGATCTGGAGATCGCTCAGCAGCCCAATGGCTGTTACAAGAGCGAATACCTGCAAAACGCTTTCAGCACGGACAGTCGCGCCTACCTTGTTTACCAGAGCTACGACTACGATCCGAACACCCAGGTCTCAACACAAGGCACCGCTGTGAAAACGGTGGACATCTCTGGTCCATCACCGGTGCTCTTGGGCAGTACACCGATCAGCGATGGCCCGAATAATCAATACTACTATTCCTATTACACCCCCTATGGGCTCATCGATCATGGCTCGCCCCTGGTTGCACTGGGCGACACGTTAGTGATGACCTACACCGAGGTCGACTACACGAGCGCTACGCCAAAGGTGACTACCTCTGAGCTCCGGGTCGCGGATCTCACGGATCCAACCAACGCGGCGGTCAAGGCGATCACCGTGCCAACGGGGCTGGGTGCCACAGGGCTGGTCACGAGTGGCTCCGTCGTGGCGCGCAGTCACTATGAGACTTCGCCCACGCATGAAGGCTCGGTGCGTTTCTACATGGATCGCGTCGATGTCAGCGACCCCGCTAACCCGAAGGCGCTGAGAAAGATCAATATTCCTGGTTCGCTGCTGGCCTTCGACGAGGCGGCACAGCGCGCACTCACGGTAGACTACCGCAGCCAGACGACCAAGAACGTGCTGGCCTCGGATTGCTACTCGCACGGCTATGCGAGCTTTTACCCGCCGGATCCGACGCAGGGATATTCGGACACTACGTTGGGCGACTGCGTGCAACTGCTGTTCAGCGTTAACTTGGTGTCATTCGACAATGACGTCGCCGAATTGATTGGCAGCAAAGAACTCCCTGAAGGCCAATCGATCGGGCAGGTCGCGCTGGGTGACAATGTGGCGTTCATCACGCAGGCTGCCGGTTACGGCTACCGCGTCCTAACGGCAGATGTGGGAATTGCCAGCGGAGCGGCGATCGGCTGCTTCGGGCCTTGCTACTACGGAGGCGGCAGTTTCGCAGAGCAGGATCTCCCAGTGGTAACCCTGGGCGGGCTGCAAGGCGGCGCCTTCAAGTCCGGCAGCTTGAACGTCAAAGGCGGCGATTACTGGGGTTACGCGCCCATCGTGGCTCAAGGCACCCGGGCGGCGCTCTCCGGGGGTTGGCGGGGCAAGTTGAGCGTGATCGACGCCAGCGACGTCACTGCGCCGAGCCTAGTGCGCGATGTTGAGATCAGCGGCTACGTGAGCAACCTGGTGCTCGTCGGCAGCACCGCAGTGGCCTCTATGGGCTACGACGGCGTGCAAACGATCTCGCTGGGAGATTGATCGCCGCGATCGAATCAAGGGCGGGGTGCAACCCGCCCTTTGCGACGGATCCGCGACGCAATGCCCAACGACGCGACCAGGAGCCACAGGGCCGGTCCGCTCGTTCGTTCACGGAGATTGCACGCGCAGCTACTCTTGTTCGGACTCGCAACACTGGAAGCCCCCGCCGAGCCGCCACTGTTCCCGCCAGCACTTGTCGAACCTGCGACTGCGGCCCCTCCGGTCGCGACGGTACCGCCGGTGGTGCCGCCGCCGCCGGAAGCCGTCGCAACGCCACCACTGGCGACAACTCCCGCCGTGCCGCCGTTCACGGGATTTGCAACGCCGCCCGCGCCTGCACTGGCGCCGCCGCCGCCACCGGAGCCGCCCGGTGACGCGCTCCCTGCTTGCCCCCCCGACGCCCCGCCCGCGCTTTGTCCCGCGCTGCCGGCCGCGCCGGCATCCACCAATGGCGGAGCCATCAACGCATCGTACACAGTGTTAGCAATAACCTGAGCACCCGCACCGTTGGGATGCACTTGATCGCCTGCGCTGCCATAGAGGGAGGGATCGAAATTGTGACCGCCAAATGCCGAAAAAACGTCAATCAAGCCCGTTTGCTTGGTCATGGCCACTTGGCGCACGAGCGGCACCACTTCATTTTCAATCACAGTGCCGGAAATATTGAATCCGTTCGTGCCCGCGGGCGGGGGCAGATTCAAATACACAGAGGCGACCGAAGGCACGGCGCGATAAGAATCGATCAGTGCCGCATAGTCGGTCGCGAATTGATCTTTGTAGGTCCAATTCTGGGGTTTGCTGTCATTTGTCCCCAACATGATCACCACGATGTTCGGATTGAAATCGTGACTCTGCGTGAATTGCGCGGTGTCCCAATAAGGGTGGTCGCCCATCTTGAGTAACGTGGTGCCTGAAACGCCGAAATTCTGGGTCTGGTAGTCGGCACCCAGCAACGTGCCCAGATCTTCGCACCAGCCAGAATTTTGCGTGATGCTGTCCCCAATGCACGCCACCAATGTCGGCGCCTGTGCCTGAGCGCTGTTGACGAGCAACACTGAGCTGCCCGCTACGAGTGCCGCGGCCTGAAAGAACCTGAACCGTGACGTCATTGAAAGCTTTACGGCGAGCAATCGGCTAGAGAGGGCGCACCGGCACTGTCGTACGATGATGCATCCATGCCGTTGGTGTTGGGTTTACGACTCAAAGCGCCGGCTGTCATCGCTGGCGCGCAGGCCCCCGAATACAGCTGATCGACGCCTGCTGAGATGCCGTCTTGCGTGGTGGGTTCACGGCCGCCCGAATGATTGCCCCAGCACACATAGCTCTGCACGTTGTCGGGCGTGGGGCCAAAGGTGTCCAGATTGAGCAGCAGCTCGCCACCGCTGGCGGTGGCTAAGGCGTAGCCGGGGCTATCCGGCCATGCGAGAACCACGAACGCTCCGGGAGCTATCGCCGTCTTGCCGCTGGGCGCAGTCACCTGCTGATAATCAAAATCCGAACAGAACCAGATACTGGAAATGCTGACGGGTGTGGTGCCGGGATTGAACACCTCAATGCCCATGCCGGGCACGATCTGCGAGATGATCACCTTGCGCGCAGCTCCGGTTGGAGCAAGCGGCGTGCAAGCTGCTCCCGCGCCAGCACCGCCTGCGCCAGCACCGCCCGCGCCACCAGCCCCCGCAACACCGACACCCCCAGTGGTCATTCCACCGGATGCAGTTCCGCCCGTCCCGCTGCCCCCAGTTGTTGGGCTTCCACCTGCCGCCGCAGCAACCCCGCCGGCCGCTGTGCCCCCTGCCCCCGCGCTCTTGCTGTCGCCGCCCGAACACGCCGCCAAGCCAATGGTGTTCAATGCCACCAACCCCGCAACAATGCCGCGATTTGCCATGAGCCGATGTTAGACACCGGGGCGCATTCCCTCCAACCACAATCGGCGAGCCGTCCGCGAAATCCGGTGAATTTGCAGGATTACAACCGCATTCACGGACACTTTACGCTTTAACCCGGCGTAATTTACGACGCAGCAATTTGCGCACTACGGCCTGAACCTCCTCGACACCAAACGGCTTGCGCAGGAATTCGTCTGCACGCGTGAGCGGAACGGTGTCGTCCTCCCCGGTGTAACCTGAGGTGATCAACACTGGAATGCTCGCGCGCTCCGCGCGCACGAGCCCCAGTACTTGGGCGCCCGAAAGCTGCGGCATCATCTGATCGAGGATCACGAGATCAAATGCGTCGGGCGACTGTTTGAATCGATTCAGCGCCGCTTGCCCATCCGCGCAGGTTTCCACAGCAATTCCCATTTGCTCCAGGCTGCTGGCAATAACCCCCGCCACGTCCGGTTCGTCTTCGCCCAACAACACGCGCGCGCCGGCAAATTCTTGAGCAGAAGGGTGCACCAACTTGGTCACGACGGATTCGCGCTCGGCATCCGTGGGTGGGTCACAGCGCGGCAGAAATAGAGCGAATGTCGACCCTTCTCCGGGCGCGCTTTCCACGCTCACACCACCGCCATGGGCCTGAAGCGTGCCATACACCGCAGCGAGCCCCATGCCGTGCCCTTTGGCCTTGGTGGTGAAGAACGGCTCAAAAACGCGCGCTCGCGTCTGCGCGTCCATTCCGAAGCCCGTGTCGGATACGGCGAGCTGAATGTACTCTCCCGGGCCGAGGTTCGCTGGAATGGAAGCGGGGCGTGGGCCGGGATCGACGCGCAGGGGCTTGATTTGAATGCGCAGGCGGCCCCCGCTGGGCATCGCGTCGCGCGCGTTGAGTGCCAAATTCAACAGTGCATTTTCGAGCAACGACGGATCGCCCAAGGTGTAAAGCGCTTCCGTGGGAACGCGCTGCTCAATGATAATGCGCTTGTCGATGCTGCGGCGCAGCAGGGCAAGCACGTCTTCAATCAACGCGCGACACTCGATGGGACGCCGCGGTGCCTTATCGTGACGAGCGAAAGCCAATAATTCGCGGGTCAGATCCGCCGAGCGGGTGGCGCAGCGCAGGATCATTTCCACGTGCCCCCTTTGTTTGGAATCCGCAGGCAAGGTGAGCTCCAACATGGACGCGCTGGCCATGATGCCCGTGAGCTGATTGTTGAAATCATGGGCAATTCCACCGGCCAATTGCCCGACAGCCCGCAATTGCTGGCTCTCTCCGATTTGCTCGCGCAGCAGGCTTTGTTCAGTCACATCACGCGCCACGGCGATAATGCATGGCTCGCCTCCCAGCGTTACTCGCTTGAGCGCAACCTCGGCGCGCAGTGGTTGACCTTGGCTCACTGGGCGTTGCCAATTCACAATGCCGCCGTGCTCGGCTGGAACCTGCTGCAAAACCGCTTGATTCTTGTGTTGGGCCTCCGTCGATGCGGGAGCCAGGATGCCGATCTCGCAGCCGCTCACCTGGTCCGATGATAAGCCCAAAATGCGAATCGCAGCGTCGTTGATGTCGATCAGCTTGCCGCTTGAGGCGTCAAATATCGCGATGCCTTCGGCCACCGCATTGAAAATCCCGATGCGCGCCTGCTCTGTCCGGTAGGCGCGGTGCAGCCCGCGGTACAGTGCGTTCGTCAAAATGCCGACAAAGAAGGCCAGCGCTGCCAGCACGATGCCGGCGTTCAACACATCGCGCAGCGGCGCGCGGTGCACCGCGTCGGTGAGCCACCCCTGATTGTCGGCGACGCCCACGGCCACTGCACTCACAATGGTGAGCACACTCATCAACAGGGAAAAACGCTGCTCAAGTAAGAGCCCGCTCACCACGATCACGCCGGGGAAGATCAACATCCCCACGTCGAGCAAGCCGTCGCCCTGAGTCACGACGAACACCGCTACCGCGAGCAAGAGCACCGCCGTGCCCAAAGCTGCCAGCGCCTCGCGGCCGCGCCTCAAGATCACCCACAGCAGCGGCGCGGCGAGCAGCCCAACGGTGGAACCGATCAGACCCGCGTGATCTCCATAGTGGACGCTGACCCACGCCGAGGCGGCAGAGGCGATCGCGATTGTGAGCAACACCCCCTGAAGCAAACGCGCAATGTCGCGTCGCTCCAGCAGGGCCCCCCGCACCCTGAGCGTGTTCTGCTGTGTGTCGCTCATGGTGAAAGCTTAGAACGGCGGCCCCTCTGGGACGAGAAGCTCTTCTAGGGCGGGTCGGGAGTCACGTCGAGGGCGGCCAGCACGCTGCGCAGCGCCTGCGGGTTCTGCAGGGTGCCGGGATTTACCGCTTTTTCAAGGGGAACACCCGCGAGCACGCGTTTTAGAGGCACCTCTAATTTTTTGCCGCTGAGCGTGCGCGGAACCTGCTCGATCTGCCGAATTTCGTCGGGCACGTGGCGGGGCGAAATCCTATTTCGCAGTTCTTTCACAATCTTGCCCTTCAGGTTTGCATCGAGGTGCTGCCCCTGAGGGAGCACGACCAGAAGCCACAGCTTGCCTTCGTGACCCAATTCGGAACTATCGATGACCACGCTATCGACGATTTCGTCGATGCCCTCGACCACTCGGTAGAATTCGCTGGTGCCCATGCGAACGCCGCCCCGGTTCAAGGTTGAATCGCTGCGGCCGTAGATCACGCAGCTTCCCGACGGGTCAATGCGGATCCAATCGCCGTGCCGCCAAACGCCAGGGAACATCTCGAAATAGCTCTGCTGGTAGCGCTGGCCATTCGGATCACCCCAGAAATACAGTGGCATTGAAGGCATGGGCTTCGTGATCACCAGCTCCCCCACCTCACCCACTAGCGCTTGCGCTCGATCATTCCATGCCTCAACCGCTGCACCCAGGCTGCGGCACTGCAGCTCGCCCGCACGCACGGGAAGCACGGGGCACTGCCCCACAAACGCGGTGCAAAGATCCGTGCCCCCACTGATTGATCCCAGCAACACATCGCGCTTCACATTGCGATAGACCCACTCAAAGCCCTCGAGCGGCAGCGGCGAGCCGGTGGAGCCGATGTTTTGCAGCTGAGACAGATCGAATTTTTGGGGTTCGAGCCCCCCTTTGCGGCACGCCAGAATGAACGCGGCGCTCACGCCGAAATGAGTGATCTTTTCTTCGGCGGCAAGTTGCCACAGTGCGTTGAGATCAGGGTGAGCGGGGCTGCCATCGTACAGCACAACAGTGGCACCTACGAGCAAACCGCTGACCAGATAATTCCACATCATCCAGCCAGTGGTTGAGAACCAGAAGAAGCGACTGTTCGCTCCAATGTCACCGTGCAACGCGAGCATCTTCAAGTGCTCAAGCACGATCCCCCCGTGACCTTGAACCAACGCTTTGGGCAGGCCAGTGGTGCCAGAAGAATACAGTATCCACAGCGGGTGTTCGAATGGCATCGGCCGTATCTGCAGTGACGGCTCGCCTTTGAGCAGCGACGCCCACGATACGACCGGACCCGGCACTGCGGGCTCACCGGCGGGCATCGCTTCGCTCGTGATCACCGTTGCAAGCAGCGAGGGCAAGCCACTGGCAATTCGTTGCAGCGCTTGCGCGCGATCGAAATATTTTCCGCCGTAACGGTAACCAGTCACGGCAACGAGCAGCTTGGGCTCAATCTGTTGGAAGCGATCCAGTACACTTTCAACCCCGAATTCCGGCGGACAACTCGACCAAATGGCACCTAAGCTGGCACAAGCCAAAAAAGCGACCACAGCCTGAACATCATTGGGCAAATAGCCCGCTATCCGATCACCCACGGTCACACCCAAATTCGCGAACCCTTGCGCAACGCTCGCCACTCGCTGCGAGAGCTCTGCGTAGGTCAGCTGTTCCCGCGTTCCATCCTCCCTTCGCGCGAGCAATGCGATGTGCTCGGGCGGATGACTCAGAGCGCGCTCAGCATAGTTCAGCGTCGCTCCTTCGAACCAATGCACTCCGGGCATTTCACCCTTACCCACGATCGAGCGCGCGGGTTGGTGCAGTTGCACTTCGAAATAGTCGACCATACTGCGCCAGAATTCGGGCAGGTTCTGCGTCGACCAGCGCCACAACTCATCGTAGGTGCGGGGGCTCACGCCACGGTAGGCAGTAAGCCAAGCCATGTAGTGCCGTATGCGGCTTTCGGCACACTGTTCTGCCGTGGGCTGCCACAGCAACTGCCCCGGCTCCGGCCCCAGTAGTGAGGAGGGCTCCCATAACGCCGCTCTGCCCGCAGCTTCAGTCACGATGATCCTAAGTTAGCACAGCCGGGGTTACCATCCCGCACGAAGTGTTGTAGCCCTGCGAAGCCATGCATGTTCACCCCTCACCCCGTGTCGCGTCACTGTCCACTGTATCACTGACGGCAGCGTCGCTCGTTCTGTCGTTCTCGTCACTCGCCTCTGCAACCGCTGCAGTTGCGCTGCCGACCAGTTCGTCCGTCGTGCCTGCAGCGGCGGCCTTTGACACCTCCAGTTTGCAGCGCTTGGCCGTCGCCACCCAGCGTGTGAAGCTCGACAACGGGCTGCGCGTGGTAATGAACGTGGATCACAGCTCGCCCAGCGTCGCCGTGTGCGTCACTTACGACATTGGCTCGCGCAACGAGCAGCCAGGGCGCAGCGGCTTTGCACACCTGTTTGAACACATGATGTTTCAAGGCAGCGCGAACGTCGCCAAAGGCGAGCATTTTACCTGGATCAGCGCTAAAGGCGGCACACTGAACGGCACCACGTCGAGCGACCGCACCAACTATTTCGAAACGTTGCCGGCCAGCAGCCTTGCCTTGGGGTTGTGGCTTGAAGCAGATCGCATGAAATCCCTGGATGTGAGCCAAGTGAATTTTGAAAATCAGCGCAAGGTGGTGCAGGAAGAGTACCGCATGCGCGTTTCGAACGCGGCTTATGCGCTCGCTGGCATGAAGCTGTCGCAGATCGTGTTCGGCAGTTACTGGCCCTACGCGCACCCCACGATCGGCAGCATGGCGGATCTAGACGCCGCGCAGCTCGATTGGATTCGTCAATTTCACAGCAGCTATTACGCGCCCAACAACGCCGTGCTCAGCATCACCGGCGATTTCGATCCCGACAGCGCGTTGCAACTGGTGCACCAGTATTTTGACTCCGCCAAGCCGGTGCAGATCCCGCCCTATGACCCGCCCGCGATGCCCGAGCAAAGCGAGGCCCACAGCGCAACCGTCCAAGATACCAACGCGCACAACCCGGGGCTGCTCTTCGGTTGGGCCATTCCACCCAATCGTACGCCGGAGCACTACGCGCTGGAGCTCGCAACCCTGGTGCTCGGCGGAGGAGAAAGCTCACGGTTACATCAATTATTGGTGCGCGATAAAGGGTGGGCCAGCGGTGTTTCGGTTTCCACCGATGATCAACGTGGGCCGGATCAATTCACCCTGCGCGTCATATTGAGCGAGCAAGGCAAGGTTCCGGCGGTGACCAGCACGGTGCGCAAGGAAGTCGATCGCCTGGCGCGCTCTGGCCCCACAGAGGCAGAATTGACCAAAGCCAAGAATCAGCTGCTCAGCTATTTTCTCTTCGGCTTAGAAGGCAACATGGCGCGCGCACAACAATTGGGTAGCTTTGAGCTGTATTACGGCGATGCGCGGCTGCTCACTCGCGAAGTCGATGCGTACCTCGCCGTCAGTGCCTCGCAGGTGCAACAAGCCACGGCAAAATTCTTAACCGCTGCCCGTCAGAATCTGGTGACGGTGGAGCCCGTTGGTGCCCCTGGCAGCCAACCTTCCGCAAAGACCACTCAACCTTCAGGGAAGAACTGAACCATGCGCCGTCAACTGTTCCCCGCATTCTCGTTCCTGGCGCTCGCCGCTTCGTTTGCTCTGGGTTTGATCGGCGTGGGCTGCCGCCCTGCCACACAGAGCACCACGGGCGCTCAAGCAGCACAGCTGAAGCCTCCAACGGCAAACACTGCTGCGCCGCAGCCGCAAGCCACGCCCCAACGGGAAAAGCCCCCAGCCGACGGCATCACGCCTGATTGGCACTTCCCCCCAATCACCCACGCCACGCTGCCCAATGGACTGCAGCTGCGCCTGGTCGAGCGCCACCATTTGCCGTTGATTGAGCTGCGCTTGGTGTTGCTCTCGGGCAGCGCGACCGACGCGGCCAAGCCCGGTGTTGCCATGCTGGCCGGCGAAATGCTGAAAGTGGGCGGCACGGGCGTCCTCAGTAGCCGGCAACTGCTCGATAAAGTCGAATCACTGGGCTCAAGCCTGGAAGTGCTGACCGATCGCGACGCGACCACCATTTCACTGGCAGTGACTGCGCAAAATCTGGACACCGCGCTCGGCATCCTGAGCGACCTGGTACAGAAGCCCAAGTTTCAACCCGACGAGTACCGCAAGCTCAAGCGTCGCGAGATGGACCGCACCGACAGCTTAGCCCACAGCGACCCGGCGTGGGCGGCCTCGATGGTGCTCTACCGCCAGCTGTTCGAGTTGCCTTCAGGTGTGCACCCGTACGCCACCTACGATGCCACCAGCAAAGAGATCGAGCGTGTGATGCTGCCGGATTGCAAGAGTTGGTATAAACAGAACGTCACCCCCAGCAACGCGATGCTGGTCGTCGCGGGGGACATCAATCCGGCTGCGTTGCAACAGAGCGCCGCGCGCATTTTCGGCAAGTGGAGCGGCAAAGCGCCCAGCGCAGCTAGCTTTTTCAATCCCATGCCGCCCAACGAGCTGAAGCTCTTTTTGGTGGATCGGCCTGGCTCAACCCAAGCAGAGGTCTTCGTGGCGACACTGGGCCCCGAACTGCAAAGCGAGCAATGGGCCCCGTTCAAAGTCGGCAACCAGGTGTTGGGCGGTGGAGTCGCCGGTCGCCTGTTCCTCGATGTGCGCGAACAGCGTTCGCTCGCCTACCGTGCCTTTTCCAGTGTGGAATCCGTCGCGCACGGGCCAGCGCCCATCGTGCTGCGCGCCGGCACGCAAACGGCAAAGGCCGGCTTGACTCTGCAAGCCCTGCTCGAACACGTGCAGCGCATGGGCGACTCTGCGCCCACAGACAGCGAGCTTCAAATTGCAACCCGCTACTTGAGCGACGTCTTCTTGCTGCGTGTGGAAACCGTCGGCAGCTTGGCTGACATGACCGCGCAGCTGGGTGTGCTCGGTTTGCCGGATGACTATTACGACAACTACCGTTCTCAGGTCAGTAAGGCGACGGCAGATCAGGTCAAAGCCAGCTCTCCTAACTTCGACGCCAAGCGCGTGATCGTAGTAGTCGCAGGTGATGCGCAAGTCTTGACAACGCCGCTCAGTCACTTCGCCAAGGTCAACGTGGTCGAGCCGGACAAGAGCTTTGCCACCGAAAAAATCGTGCCGCAGAACGCAGCGGCCGCGCTCGAACTGCAGCGGATGGACTGATTTGGGCGCTGTGCCCCAACCGGGCGCCAGATGGGCCGCGAGCGGGCTAACGCACGCCGTGGGGCATCCTCTGGACTAGCCCGGGACTACCTCTGCGCAACCTGTTGGAAAGCTGAAGCTATTCTCAGACTTGCCAACTGTTCAGCAGTCTACTCGTTAACTATTTGGGGACAACCTGCGGCCGTATTGTGCGGTACCTGGTATATATCTCTTAATTATTGAACGTCGTGCGACACCGATTAGTTGTGGTTTTTTCTTGCCTGAGCCCAACCTGTTGGGGTATCCAGGCGTTCCACTGAATAATTTACCTCTGTACACATGATCATCCATTGGTTAACGCCCACTCTGAATACGGCAGCCCGCGCGGCGGCTAGTAAGGGTGAGCTGAGGGTGAGCAGAGACCTGGAAGCTGTACAGGGTTTCAGGTGGATGGGTGTGTATGGGAAGGGTTTGGTCCCCGGCTTTGGGGCACCGCAATTTGGGTCCGGTTTGTTTCAGGGTTTTGAGTTGGGTTTAGGAGTTGAGTTTACGGCTTAGGGCAATCCCGCACTGAACAAGGCCGGTTGGGGCAACCCGCTGGTAGCCAAAGCGGGCAGCGATCCAAAGCTGGGACAATGTGGGTGAGCGGGGTGCGCGAAAGCGCGATGGTGTCTTTTTCACAATTTTTCGCTTTTGAGTCTTGGCTTGCAGGGTAGCGGCGCAACATTTCGGATGGAGTAGGTAGCAATGGCACAATCGACGTTGGTGGGCGGGCAAGAAACATTGGAACAAGCGGCGTTGGGCAGTGAGCCCCAGGAAAATCAGACACAGGAACCGAGCGACGTTAAGAGCAAAAAGCCGCGCGCGGCTACAAAGACCCCAGTAACTACTCGGAACAGAGCCAAAGGCCTAACCATCGAAACGCGCTATTCGCACGGCGCCGATCCCTTCGAAGAAATGGTGTGGGAGCGTCGCACCAGCGTGATCGCGAACGCCGACGGCTCCGTGGTTTTCAAGATGGAAGGCGCCGAGATCCCCGCCGGCTGGTCGCAGCTCGCGACGGACATCGTGGTTTCCAAGTATTTCCGCAAGGCCGGCATTCACGGCGACAAGACCAAGGGCGAAACCAGCGTGCGCCAAGTGGTGCACCGCGTTTCTCACACGATTCGTACAGCAGGAGAAAAGTTCGGAAACTACTTCGCCTCCAAGAAGGATGCGGATGCGTTCGAGACTGAGCTCACTTACCTGCTCGTTAATCAGTACGGCGCGTTCAATTCGCCGGTGTGGTTCAACTGCGGCATGTTCCACGAGTACGGCATCACCGGCACCGGCGGCAATTGGGCCTGGTCACCGGAGAAGGATCAGGTCTTCGAGACGGCCAACGCCTACGAGCGCCCGCAGTGTTCCGCCTGCTTCATTCAAGAAGCGCCCGACGATTTGATGGGCATCTACGAGTTGATCAAGAACGAAGCGCGCTTGTTCAAATACGGCTCGGGCACCGGTTCTAATTTCAGTGCCATTCGCGGACGCCAAGAAAAGTTGTCGGGCGGCGGCACCTCCAGTGGCTTGATGAGTTTCTTGGAGGTGTTCGATCGCGCCGCGGGCGCGACCAAGAGCGGCGGCACCACCCGGCGCGCAGCAAAGATGGTGTGCCTGGATATGGATCATCCAGAAATTATGGATTTCGTACAGTGGAAGGTGCGCGAGGAGCGGAAGGCCCTTGCGTTGATCGCTGCCGGCTACGAGCGCGATTTCAACGGCGAAGCCTACAAGACCGTCAGCGGACAGAATTCGAACAACTCCATCCGCGTTACTGACGATTTCATGAAGCAAGCGCTGGGCGGTGGTAATTGGCAAACGCGCGCGCGCACCACGGGTGAAGTGATCGATTCGTTCCCCGCTTCTGATCTGTGGAACAAGGTCGCGGAAGCGGCATGGGCCTGTGCGGATCCAGGCGTGCAATACGACACCACGATCAACCGCTGGCACACTTGCCCGAACACGGCGCGCATCAACGCTTCCAATCCGTGCTCGGAGTACATGTTCTTGGACAACTCCGCGTGCAACTTGTCATCGCTGAATTTGACCAAGTTCTTGAGCGACACCGGTGAGTTCGATGTAGACGGCTACCGTCACGCCGCCGAGATTTTCTTCATTGCTCAAGAAATTCTGGTGGATCTGTCCAGCTACCCTACGCGCGACATTGGGCGCAATTCGCACGACTACCGCCCGCTGGGCTTGGGTTACGCGAACTTGGGCACGCTGCTGATGCTGCTCGGTATTCCCTACGATTCGGATAAGGGTCGTTCCGTGGCTGCAGCGCTCACGGCCATTCTGTGCGGGCGGGCGTACCGCTCCAGTGCGCAGATGGCGGCCAGCAAGGGCCCCTTCGCGGGCTACGCGAAGAACCGCGAGCCGATGCTGCGCGTGATGCGGATGCATCAAGAGGCGGCGTACGCCATCAACCGCGACGAATGCCCTGAAACGCTCTGGCGCGCGGCGATTGAGGACTGGAACGACGTCGTGCAACTCGGCGAAAAGCACGGTTTCCGCAACGCTCAAGCCACGGTGCTGGCTCCCACAGGCACGATTGGCCTACTGATGGATTGCGACACCACCGGCATCGAGCCGGATTTCGCCCTGGTGAAGTTCAAAAAACTGGCCGGCGGCGGTTACTTCAAGATCATCAACCGCTCGGTGCCCGAAGCGCTGCGTCGCCTCGGCTATTCGCCGGCAGAAATCAGTGAAATTGTCGCCTACGTTTCGGGCACGAACACGCTGCTCGGCGCGCCTCCCATCAACCGCGCCTCACTCAAGGCCGCCGGTTTGCTCGACGACGACTTGGATCGCGTGGAAGAAGCGCTGCCCGGCGTGTTCGAGCTGAGCCTCGCTTTTGCACCGTGGGTGCTGGGCAAGGAAACCTACGAACGACTCGGCGTCGATGCCGCCAAGATGGGGCGCGGCGATTTCAGCATTCTGGCGCACCTGGGGTTCACTGAAGATCAGATTTCAGAAGCCAATGATCTGATTGTCGGCCGCATGACAATTGAAGGCGCCCCCTTCTTGAAAGCCGAACATTACCCAGTGTTCGATTGCGCCAACCGATGTGGGCACACGGGGCAACGCTTCTTGGCGCCGATGTCGCACGTGAAGATGATGGCGGCGGCCCAGCCGTTCTTGTCGGGTGCCATCAGCAAGACGGTGAATTTGCCAAACGACGCCACCATCGACGATGTGCGCCAAGTCTACGAAGAAGGCTGGAAGTTGGGTTTGAAGGCAGTGGCGCTGTACCGCGATGGCTGCAAAGCCTCGCAGCCGCTCAATTCTACCGGCGACGACAAGAAGGCGGAAGCAGCCGACGGGGAAGTAGCAAGTAGCCCCGGTCAAGCGCTGATCACGGCCATCACCGCAGCAGTGCAGCAAGGCCATCGCCTGCGTTTGCCCAAGAAGCGCAGTGGTTTCACTCAAGAAGCAGCGGTGGGCGGTCACAAAGTATTCTTGCGCACCGGTGAATACGAGGATGGTCGTCTGGGCGAGATTTTCGTCGACATGCACAAGGAAGGCGCCGCTTTCCGCTCGTTGATGAACTGCTTTGCAATGGCCGTCTCGGTCGGTTTGCAATACGGCGTGCCGCTGGAAACCTTCGTCGAGCAATTCACCTTCACGCGCTTCGAGCCGCACGGCCCCGTTTCCGGTCACCCGAACATCAAGTTCGCAACTTCGATCGTGGATTACGTGTTCCGCGTGCTGGGGGTCGAGTACCTCAAGCGTTATGATTTCGCTCAGGTGAAGCCGGAGGAATCTCCGCCCACCATCGATGACCCGACAGCCGCCAGCTTCAGCGAGTTGGCTGCGGTGCCTCCCCCGGCTTCTTTGCCGCCGCCCCCCTCAAGCCGTGCGAGCACCGCTCAGCCTGCGCCGGCCAGCTTGGCTCCCGCGAGCTCACCAGCCGCAAGCGCTGCGGCAACCAGTGTCGCGCCAGCAGGCGAGATTCGAGCGGCATCACACGGGGCGCAACAGAACGGCGCATTGGACGCGCAACTGGAAGACATGATGGGCGATGCGCCGCTGTGCGATGGCTGCGGTCACATCACTGTGCGCAACGGTGCCTGCTACCGCTGCCTGAACTGCGGCAACTCGATGGGTTGCAGCTGAGCGGGCGCAGCTGACGCCCCAGGGAGATAAGTCCCGCCGTTAAGGCCCAAATTTGGGCCACGGCGGGGCTTCACTCAGATCTGGGCAGTCGGATCTAGGCACCACGGGTAACCTCGGCTACAAAGGTGCCAGCACAAGAATGGTCCGCCCTAAAGCGGCTCCGGAGGAAATGCTCATGAACGCTTCGCTGATTAAGACTGGGCTGAATAAGACTTTGGTCGCGCTGTTGTTGGCCGCTACGGCGTTTGCCGCCACCGCCTGCAACAAAGACGAGCCACCGCCTCCGCTGCCCGCGCCTAAGCCCGTAGTGGCTGCCAAGCCTGAGCCGCTGAAGATCCCCAAGCCCGACGCCGGCCTGCCCAAGGAAGAGGAAAAGCCCAAGACAGGCAGCGGCAAGCCAGCGAGCTCATTCGCGAAGTGCTGTGCGGCGCTGCGACAGAACGCGGCGAGCGCTCCGCCCCCCACCGGCGGCTACATGCTGCAAGCCGCAGCCATGTGCGATTCAATGGCGGCAAACGGCGCAAACAAGTCGACTATCATGCCGGTCATTCTGGGCGCTCTGCGCGGCGCCAACTTGCCGTCGGGTTGCCGCTGAACGGGTTGTGCTGAAGGGATTGCGCTGGCGATCAATCAAGCGAGGTGGTCGAACCCTGCTTTGAGGGCTCGATCACCAGCGCTCGTGCGTAATACTGCGCCCGATCCCCGCTCGACGTAGCCAATGTGCCTTGCGGAGTTCGGTCGCTTATTAGCGCGACCGCAGGCGAGCAGCGCGTAGTCATCACCGCCCACCAGGGCAAGCTGCCATGCGTCCTGCTTGAGCGTTTTCGCCGCGCCAAGCAACTGGGGCGACAAGGCCGCACGCAGCAGCTCTGCGGCAACCACAATCTTCACTCCACTGGCGAGCGCCAAGGTGCGGGCATCGCCGCTCAGGCCGTCTGAAATATCGATCGCTGCGTGGGCGCGACCAATCAGACCGAGCCCCTGCCCAATCAGCGCTTTGGGGCGCCGCCAGGCGTGCACCGCTGGAGCGACCCCTGTTCCGGTCACTCGTCGTTGAAGCGCTAACAGCCCGGCACGCGCCAGCCCCACATTCCCAATCAACCACAATTCGTCCCCCACTCTAGCTCCTGATCGCAGCAGGGGCTTTCGCGCCTCGCCGAGCACCGTGGTGGTGACGCTCAAACGATCAGCGCGAGAAATATTGCCTCCCACAATCGGGCATTGCTGTTCGCGCGCCGCCCTCGCCTGGCCCCGCACCAGCTCGCGCATCGCTGCTCGTTGCAGGCGCTGGGGGACGCCCAGACTGCTGAGCATTGCTAATGGCGCGGCGCCCATCGCCGCCAGATCGCTCAGCGCCGCTTGCGCAGCGCGATACCCAATATCGGAGTAACTCAGCCACTTCGCATTGAAGTGAACTCCTGCAAAGCTGGCGTCGACGGTCCACACCCAGCGCTGTCGCCCCGGTAGAATCACCGCCGCGTCGTCACCGATGCCGGTTTCAATGCGTGTCGAATTCTGCGCGAATAGCCCCTGCAATTCTGCAACAAACTGCTGCTCACTGAGCTGGCGCCGGGGCACGGGCTGCCGCCTCACTCGGGCGCCGCGTTGTTCGTCTGATACGGCAACGTGACCACGAAGATGGAGCCATTGGGCTCATTGTCCAGCACCTCTATGGTGCCGCGGTGCGCTTCGACCAATCGTTTCACGATTGAAAGCCCCATGCCGGCGCCCCCCGCAGCGCGAGTGGATCCGCCGTCGACCTGATAGAACGCCTCGAAAATTTTGATCTTCTCTGCATCCGGCACGCCGATGCCTGAATCGAGCACACGGAACTGAGCTGCGGACTCCTTCAACTCGAACAACGCGTCGCCGTCCGAGCCTCCGTCACCCATTTCGGCCATACGTACTTCCACCACGACCTTGCCCGTCTCGGGAGTGAACT
>DATJEQ010000271.1:0-3994 GCA_035496495.1 Polyangiaceae bacterium | reverse complement strand
GCCAAGAAGCCGCGCCCATTCCTGCGCCTTGAAGCGCCAACACGGTCACCTTATGCCTCCCTATCAACCCCACAAACGAATCCTCCCGCGCCGCACGGTGCTCAAAGGCATCGCGGGCGCTATGGTTGGGCTGCCCGTGCTTGAGTGCATGCTCAACCGCCACGGTACGGCATACGCGCAGGCCGCCGCGCTACCCAAGCGCTACGCGATTGTGTTCGCGGGACAAGCGCTGTGCGGCGATGATTACCAACACAACGAATCGCGGGTGAACGGCCAATCCATCACCAGCACGACGGATTATATCGTTCCACCCACGATAGGCGCGGGCTTCGAGATCACAACGCCGCTGCGCCCGCTGCAAAATTACGTCACTGATTTCAGTCTGGTGTCGGGAATGCGCATTCCTTACAGCCTGGATTCAACGGATGCTTCTGCTGTGCCCGCAGGCGGCGCGTTTCGCGATTTTCATGGCGGCGGCGCTGGGCCTCTGCTCTGCGGGACGCGATCTCTCACCTCGAACTTCACCTGCGCGAGCGAAACGTCGGATCAATTGATTGCCGATCTGTACGCTGGGCAAACCGCGCTGCCTTCGTTGGTATTTCGGGCGCAACCGTCGTTCTACCTCGCGGGTTACACGTTCTCAGGGCGCCATCGCATTTCGTACCGCGGTGCGGACGATCCGGTGGAAGCGCAGGACAGCCCGCAGACCGCATTTCAATCCGTGTTCGGCAATTTCAATCCACAAGATCCCATGGCCCAGGCGCGATTCGACTACGAGCAGCGCGCGCGCAAGAGTGTTCTGGATCTGATCACCGGGAAACGCGATGCGCTGCTGGCCCGCGTTTCCGAAGCGGATCGCCAACGATTGGAACGTCATTTTGACGAAATCCGCGACTTAGAGACACGCGTGGGCGCGATGCAATCGAGTGGCGGTTCTTGTCAAATCCCCATGGATCCTGGTGCGGATGCCCCTGTTGGCGGCGACAATGCGGGCGCCGGATCGTCCGATATTGGCACCAACACCGGTTACAGCGACGAAGCGACGCGCAGCCGCGTGTTCGCGGATCTGATCCACATGGCGTTCGTGTGCGATTTGACGCGTGCCGCAACACTGCAGATCACCGCGTTCCAGTCGCACATGAACGTGTACTCAATCACGGGCAACCTCGACTCCCCTATCCCGCTGGATCGTCCATTGATGGCCGATCTGCACGAAGTGGGGCACAACGGGGATGCCGACAACCGGGGCCAGTTGCCCGTAAGCCTGTGCCTGCAATGGCACATCGGGCACTACGCCTACCTGATCGACAAATTGAAGAACACGCCCGAAGGGGCCGGCACCGTGCTCGACAACTCAGCCATCGTCTTCATGCCCGAAGCCGGTCACGGTCGCCATTTGAACGAGCCGACCGATACCACCCCCAAAACGCACTCCGTCGAAGACATGGTGCTGCTCGTCGCAGGCCGCGCCGGCGGCCTCGTGCCCGGCAAACATATCGCCACTGCCGGCGCCCATCCCGGTCAATGCCTACTCAGCTGCATGCAAGCCGTCGGCTTCCAAGGCGACACCTTCGGCGAAGTGACGGGAACGATCCCAGAGTTGTTCACCTAACGCCCAGGTCGGTCCCTCTCCCCCGCTCCCTCTCTCCGGGCGTTGGCTCCCTCTTGGCTCGGTGGCTCCCCCCTCTCCGGGGTTGATTTTTCCGGCCGGCGTTGTCGCGCCCTGGCTCCCTCTCCGGGGTTGATTTTCCGGCCGGCGCCTCCGGCGCCCTCCCCCGGCGCCCTCTCCGGGGTTGGTTCCGGCTGGGTTGGTTCCGGCTCCCCGGCTCCCTCTCCGGGGTTGATTTTCTTAGCAACTGGCCGCGCGGGGCTGCCGACAAGTGGGGCATGACCTTGCCCCGCGAAGTCTTACCCGGCCGCGTCTATTTGTTCACCCGCCGCTGCACCCAGCGTCAGTTCCTGATGCGCCCAGACCCAGAAACCAACAACGCTTTCATCTACTGCTTGGCCGTGGCCGCCAATCGCTTCGGCATGAAGGTGATGTTCACGATGCCCGAGAGCAACCACCACCACACCGGAGCCCTTGATTCCGAGGGCAAGCACCCGGAGTTCTTGGAACTGTTCCACAAGCTGTTTGCAAAGTGCCAAAACAGCCTACGCGGCCGTTGGGAGAACTTCTGGGCGGCAGAGCAGCCGAGCGTGGTGCGCCTGAGAAGTCCTTCGGACGTGCTGGACAAGATGGTTTACGCGCTGAGCAACCCAGTGAAAGACCATTTGGTCGACAAGGCCACGGATTGGCCTGGGGCATCGAGTCTGAAAGCCACTTTGAACGGCACACAGCTAACCGCTCACCGCCCCAAGCACTTCTTTCGTGAGAACGGTTCAATGCCAGAGCAGGTGACCCTGAAGCTGTACCGACCACCGGGCTACGAGCACCTGACCCAAGAGCAGTTTGCGGCCCTGATCATCGAGCGCATTGCGAAGGTGGAGCGCAGGGCGCGGGAGAAGCGTCGCGGGGGTCGCGTGCTCGGCGTCAAAGCCGTTCTGCGGCAGTGCCCGACGGATACGCCGCAGACGCGCGCGCAACGTCGTCAAACCAACCCAAGAGTTGCCGCGAAGAACAAGTGGCAGCGCATCGAAGCGCTTCGTCGCAACAAGGTATTTCAACTGGCATATGCCAAGGCGAGAGAAGCCTTCAGTTGGGGCTGGGGCAATGTGATGTTCCCCGAAGGCACCTACTGGCTCAGACGTTTCGCTGGTGTGCTCGTTCCTTTGCCAGCGCAGTAACTGCACCACATTCGATTTTCGCCAACGCTTCGTAGCGTGAGGCGAAGGTGCATTTTCGCCGCAAAGTGGCCGCTAATTGCCGCCGGTTTGGACGATCTACAACGGCTACATTGCACTCCAATTGCACTCACACTGAAGGTGATAGCCTGAGCGGTTCGCCGTATGTCGTTCTTCAAACTCCATCAACCCCGGAGAGGGGTTCAAAAACTCCATCAACCCCGGAGAGGGGTTCAGGAAGCGAAGGTGCATCTCCCTAGTGCCAGGCCGCGGCGCTCTTCACCGGTTGGTTGGAGCGATCGTGTTCGTCGATCAGCTGCTGGGAACGCAGGGTGCAGCCGGTGCAAGTGGCAAACGTCGAACCATGCTGGCAGGTGAGGAATTTGGCGCTCGCGGGGCTGGCGCTGAATTCATTCGGGTTTAAGTGACGGCCGCAGGCGATGCAGTGGATGTGAGTGTTCTCGTGGGTGGTCACCGGCGCGCGTTGCGCCTTGAGTTCGCGTTTGGTGGGCCGTTTTGCGCGTTTCATAGGGGGTGAAGCCTACTTCTGGAACAAAGGTCGCGGCTAGAGAATTCTGCCTAGCGCTGCGCTCTGCCGCTTCAACGCTGCGTTCTGCCTAGGGCGTGATTGAAGCTGGCGCGGGCGACGCGGGTGTCGATCAGGGCGTTGATCACGCCCCATTCGGCGTTGAGCAGCTGCGACTCAGCCGTCAACAATTCCGCCAGAGTAGTTCGGCCGTTGTCGTAAAGAGCCCGGCGTGCGTCGTGAGCGGCTTGGGCGGCGCGCAGGAGCTGAGCGCTCGTCGCAACGCGCTCTTGCGCATCTTTCTCTTGTTGCTCGGCTTCCATGAGCGCGACATTGATCTCGTCTTTCAGGGCGGCGGCTTGAGCGAGCACGGCGTCGCGCTCAGCCAGGGCGGCGCGCCGATTTGCCGCTGCAATGCCGAGATCATTGGGCGCCCAACTCACTTGCAACCCCAAATCCCAACTCGCCTTCCATTCCTCTTTCGCGGGCACCAGTCGCGGATTGGGGTTTGCGTAATAGGCGTTCCCGAAGGCGTCGAGGCGCGGGTAATTCTTGGCCGAAGCCACTGCAGCTTGTCGCTCAAGGGCTTGCCCACTTTGATTCAATGCTTGCAGCTCAACGCGATTGTTCCGCGCTTCACTGAGCAGCGCTTCGTTTGCTGACGCCGCGGGTGGGGGCAGCGCG
>DATJEQ010000270.1:0-14297 GCA_035496495.1 Polyangiaceae bacterium | reverse complement strand
GGAATAGAGGTCGTTCTGGTAAGCGAAGAACGCTTTCGCTCCGGCCACGTCGTTGACGGCTTGTGCCGCCAAGGCGGCCGCAACACCACCTTCATGGCTCGGCAACGGGTAATGCTTGAACACGAAGCGCAGCTTCGCAGGCCCATACTTCTGGAGCAGTGCATTCAGGGTCGGGTGGCTGGCGCGACAGAATGGGCACTGAAAATCCAAAAACGCCACGATGGTGACCGGCGCCAACCCGCTTCCCCAAACTGCATCGTCATCATCAATGGGCACCACCGTTGACTGCGCCCCCGGGTGGGCATCGGCTCGAATTCCCTCGCTCAGCCATTGGGTCGTCGCAGGAGCTGCGGGCTTCTGTGAGCTGGCGCACCCCACGACGCTGGCCGCCAGCGCGATCAGCAGTAATGAAGGCAGCTTCTGCGTTACCGTCCGAATGGAAACCATGGTGTGCGAGGAGCATAGGCCGAGGCGCTCGCAATCAAAGCCCCACAATCACCTGCTCGAAATCAACCCGGGAGGGGGGCCGCGACAATCGGCGACGGCAAAATGCTGCGGGAATCAACCCGGGAGGGTACATGCTACATCCATAAGCGGTAAAATGCCCGTGCGGAGCCGTATTTTGGGTACCAAATGGCCCAAATCCCCCTCGACCTGGCCTGGCATGGGCCCCACGGAAGGACTAGCGTGAGCGCCCCGGTAGGCCAATGCGCCAATCATCCGGGAAATCAGGAACATTCGACGATGCTGACTTGGGTTGCCCGAAAACTGTTTGGAACCGCCAACGATCGCTCTGTGAGGCGCCTGCAGCCGAAGGTGGTGGCGATCAACGCTCTCGAAGAGCAGATGCAGCGCCTGAGTGACGCCGAGCTAACCGCTAAGACGGCGGAGTTTAAGCAGAAGCTCGCCAACGGCGCCAAGTTGGATGACCTGTTGATCGAGGCGTTCGCCGTGTGTCGTGAGGCGGGGCGTCGCGTGCTGCGCATGCGGCATTACGACGTGCAGCTGCTCGGTGGCATGGTGCTGCATCAAGGCTCCATTGCCGAGATGAAAACCGGTGAAGGCAAGACACTCGTCGCCACCCTGCCCATTTACTTGAACGCGCTTGAAGGCAAAGGCGTGCACTTGGTGACGGTGAACGATTACCTCGCCAAGCGCGACGCGGAGTGGATGGGGCAGCTGTACAAATTCCTTGGCCTCAGCGTGGGCGTGATCATCAACCAGCAAGAGGATTCGGAAAAGAAGGAGGCCTACCGCAGCGATATCTGTTACGGCCAAAATAACGAATTTGGCTTCGATTACCTGCGCGACAACATGAAGTTCTCTGCGCTGGATTACGCGCAGAAGCCGCTCAACTACGCCATCGTCGACGAGGTCGATTCAATTCTGATCGACGAAGCGCGCACCCCGCTGATCATCAGCGGGCCCGCGGATGCCGCAAGCGACAAATACCGTGCGCTGAACGAGGTGATCCCGCGCTTGCGCAAGGATGAGCACTACAACGTCGATGAGAAGGCCTTCGGCGTCACCTTGACGGACGAAGGCGTTGAGTTGGTGCAGAAGTTCATCGGTATTTCCAATCTGTACGATCCCGTCAACGTGCAGACACTGCACATTCTCAATCAGCTGCTTCGGGCGCATGCGCTGTACAAGCGCGACGTTCACTACATGGTGTCCACCGACGGTAAAGTGCTGATCATCGATGAGTTCACTGGGCGCGTGCTCGCGGGAAGGCGCTGGAGCGACGGGTTGCACCAAGCCGTTGAAGCCAAGGAAAACGTGCGGATCCAGGAAGAAAGCCGCACCATGGCAACGATCACGTTCCAGAATTTATTTCGCCTGTACAACAAGATCGCCGGCATGACCGGCACTGCACAGACGGAAGCGGGCGAATTCCATTCGACCTACAAGCTGGATGTGGTGGCGATCCCCACTAACAAGAACATTCGCCGACAAGATCACGAAGACGTCGTGTACAAGACGGAGCGCGAGAAATTCACCGCAGTGATCGCGGACATTTTGGCGCGTAATCAAGAAGGGCGCCCGGTGCTGGTGGGCACCACCAGCGTGGAAAAGAGCGCCGCGGTTGCCAGCATCTTGAAGCGCAAAGGCATTCCGCATGAAGTGCTCAACGCGAAGCACCACGAGAACGAAGCCTACGTCGTGGCACAAGCCGGTCGCAAAGGCGCGATCACCGTTTCCACCAACATGGCTGGTCGTGGGACAGATATTTTGCTCGGTGGTAATCCGGAAATGATCGCACGCCTGAAATTCAAGGGAGGCGGTCGCTCTGCGGATGCCGAGCCGGAAGCCTTCGCCGCGCTGGTCAAAGAGTACGAAGCGCTGTGCGCCAAAGAGCACGACGAAGTGGTGGCAGCGGGCGGCCTGCACATCGTGGGCACCGAGCGCCACGAATCGCGACGCATTGATAACCAGTTGCGCGGTCGCGCGGGCCGTCAAGGTGACCCGGGCTCGAGCCGCTTCTATCTGTCGTTGGAAGACGACCTGATGCGCATCTTCGCGGGCGATCGCGTGAAGAATTTGATGGATCGCATGGGCATGCCGGATGACGAGCCCATCGAACACCCTTGGGTGACCAAGAGCGTGGAGAACGCCCAGCGCAAGGTGGAAGAGCGCAACTTCGACATCCGCAAAAATCTGCTCGAATACGACGACGTGATGAACGCCCAGCGCAAGACAATCTACGCGCTGCGGCAGCAATTGCTCTTGGGCGCGTACGCGCCGGAAGAACTCGATGAATTGGGTAAATCAACCGGCGAGACGCGCCAGATTGCAAGTGACGCGGAGATCAAGAAACAAGTCGCGCCACTGGCCACACAGCTCGTGGGCATGTTTTGCAAAACGCCGCTGCAGCCGAAGAACGACGGCGGCACGCCGCGGCCACCCAGTGACGACGAATTGACCGCCGCCGGCGAGGTGGTGGAGCTGACATCCTTGCAACGCGAAGTCTACCACTTGTGGGGCACGCGGCTTGAAATCGGCGAAGCGAAAACACTACCCGCGTTGGAAACCCGCGACAAGCTGGTGGAGCAAGTCAGCCAAAGGCTCAGTGAGCAGCGCGAGCGTTTGCTCGACCTGGTCGATCGCGTGGTGAGCGGTTTGGTAGCTGAAAATTGCCCGCGCAATCGCCCGCCGGAGGATTGGGATTGGCAAGCCATTCACGAAGGATTCCGCGAGCATTTCCGGATCAAGCTGAGCAAACAGACCGACGAACTCGGCGATATTGAGCTCGTAGTACGTGAGGTGTTCAAGCAGGCAGAAGCCGCCTACCGACAGAAAGAGCAAAAGCTCGGTGTTGAGAATGTGTTGCGCGCCTTCCGCTATTTCTATCTGGAAGAGATCGACAAGGCCTGGGTCGATCACCTGACAAATCTTGAGCACCTGCGTGACGGCATTGGACTGCGGGGCTACGGTCAACGCGATCCGAAGAATGAATACAAGAAGGAAGGCTACGACCTATTCTTGAACATGACAGCGGATGTATCCAGCAGCGCATTGATCAAGCTGTTCGAGTTCATGCCGCGCGGCGCGGAAGATCTTGAGCAACTCGAAGCGGCCGGTGAGCGTCGCCACGAAGCGGACATGGCTGCCGCCGTTGCGCGTCACCCCGATGCAGCGGGCGAAGCACCTCCAGAGCCCGGCGCAGCTCCACCCGCCTCACTGCCGCCCCCTGCAAAGGCGGCACCGAAAGTAGGACGCAATGACCCCTGTCCCTGCGGTTCGGGAAAGAAATTCAAGCAGTGTCACGGTGCGCCGCTCTTCGACGACGACGAAGAGCCAGGTTCCGCCACGGCGTGATTGGCCGTGGGGCACTGCCCCCGCGCGGCCTTTGTTTCGGCCATTTGCGGTGGCTCTGTGCTGCGCGTCACTCGCGGCCGTGCGAAATGCCCCTGCGGCGGTAGCCGCCCCATTTTCCAGCGCTTCGCCGCAGGGACCGGAATTACTGGCGCATGCCTCGGCGCTCACTTATGCGAAGCTGCCCCCTGCAACGTGTATGACGCTCGTGAAGAACCGAGCGCTGCCTCATCAACGGGTGCACGGGGACGCTCAAGGGATCGAGACGCCGCTGCGCCTGACCGGCGCGCTTCGGGGTGTGAAATTCACAGTGCCAGGGAAAAAGAGCCGTTTCGGTTGGCTCGACTGTCGTCTGGTGCTGGCGCTGGATGAGCTCGCGGCACTGCTGTCGCAATACCAAGTCAACGAAGTACGCGTCGATAGCTTTTATCGCCCGAAAGCCCACTTACAGGGTCGAAAGAACAAACTGAGTCAGCACGCTTTCGGGTTGGCGATGGATGTGACCGAATTCAAAATGAAGGACGGTAGTGAGCTGAACATCGAACGCGATTTTGCGGGCACTTTGGGGCGGCCCGTGTGCGGCCCCCAGGCGCGGCTCACAGAAGAAACCCCCCAATCCCGTCCACTGCGTGATTTGGTGTGCGCAATCGCCCGCTCGGGGATCTTCAACAACACGCTGACGCCCAACTTCAACGCTGCACACCACAACCACCTGCACCTCGATATCACCAAGGGTGCGCGCTACATTGAGGTCAAGTAGGCCGCAGATCAGCGGGGCCGTCGAAAGGCGGTTGCTGCATGTGCCCAACGACGCAATGCCGCGCGTGGGGCGCACAGCGGTGCAAATTGGCGATAAACGAACCCGCACTTGATTCACTGTTCTTACGGTGCGCCACGCACGTGAGCAACGGGGCCATCTGCTGCAGCGCTTGCTGCACGTCGCTCAGTGCACACACCTGAAGGATCCTCCCCGGCGGCGGAACGGGATCCATTGCGTCGTTCACCAGCGCCACAGCACCTGCGGGGTGTTCTTTCCAGTTACCCACACAGCACACACACTGTCGATACCAACTGATGTCGGCTTGTTCTTCATTGCTCAGCGTGCCGCGCGGAATGGTGGTTTGCACCCGCGTTAACGCATTGAACACTTCCTGGCTCAGCCGTTGGGCAAAGGCAGCGTCACCTTCGGCCAGTACCAACCGCGGGCTCAAGCAACCGCGCTGATCGAATAAGGCCGCATCGAGTGCGACTGCATCGGCAAACGCGCCCCACTCAGCCTGCGCCGCATGCGCCAAGTCGCTTTGACGAACGACGACAACCCCGAAGCCGTCACCATGCGCCTTGAGTATGGTCCCTGGAGCGAAGGAACGCCGCAGCTCGACCATCGTCGCATCCGAGCCATAAGCCCACACGGTGTCACCCGCTTGCGCGTTGATTTCATCAACCAACGTGAACAAGCCGGGCGCCGCTTCTGCGAGCAAACCAGGGAAGCAGGGCTCGCGACGCGACGCCCGCACGAAAACCTGTGGGCTTGCGGCCAAACCTAACGCAATGGCGCGGTGTGCCGCGGTAAACACGTTCGCCGAAAGCAAAACGAAGCTGCGCGGCGTTTCATGGGCGGCAGCGAGCAGGCGCGCAATCTCCGCCTCGCTCGGCTGCGTTTCCAAACACCGAGTGAACGCCTGTTCCACACCCTGGGCACTGAGCCCCGTTTGGCGCGGCAATTGCGTACGCGCCCGCTGCCCCAACGGGTGCGCTGGATCCGCCAGCATTCTCGCCGCCTTGAGCAGCTTTTCTAACCGTTCGCGAGGACTATTATTCATCATTCGCCCACTAGCTGGATGCGACAACAAGAAGCGGCTCGGCCAACAGGGAACAACCCCGCGACGGGCTGCGCGGCTGCCTGCCCAACAGACGCACACCGCCGGCTTCCGATCGGATCAGATCCTGAGTCAGTACGCACAGCGCTGAATCTATATTCGCCAAATCAGTGAATTGCGCCAATCCCAGCGCGCCTTCTGCAACTGGGAGCAACGTGATGGGGTCGACGGGCGTCGCGCGCAACCATGGGGGCGCGCAATACACACCGGGGCTCGCGGAGCGGTGCAACAGAGTGGCCTCATAAAGCTGGCTGGACAGCTCTGTCATTCCATATTCTGAAATGATCTGACTGTCTTCGATCTCGAAAAATGCTGCCACCGAAGCTCGCAGCGCTGCCGGATCTAATTGCACGGCTCTGCCTTTGCTGCCCCCGGTGGGCATCACGACGCTGCCGGCGGGCAACGCGATGCGTTCGTTGGGCAATTGTTCGAGCAGCAGCGCAAGAGAAAGTGACGTCGCGAGCAACAACACGATTTCTCCGCGTGCTCGCGCAACTTCTACAGCGACCCGCAATCCCGCTTCATTGAGGGCGCCACCCGAAAGCAACCAACGCGATTTACGAGTCGCAAAGGGTTGCGCGTCATCTTCACCAGGCAAGGAGCGACCATCGAAGGCCTCCATGAAGAACTCGCACATTTTGATCAATGACGAGTGCGGATTTTCTAGCGGCGAATTCATCAGAGCAATCACCGTGGCGCGGGGTTGATCGCCCAGCAACGCTTTGCGGCCGAAGCCGGTGCTCAGCGCGCGGTAGGTTTCAACGGTGCGCAAGCCATGCCAACCGGTGTGCTGCGCCGTGGTGCCACTGGTGTGAAACCGGGCGCTGTCTTGTTCCGGCGGGTGGCATGCAACGCGGCTCAAGCGAAACACGTCGCTGGGCACTGCGAGCGAGCTGCGTGGCGCACCCTGCGCCTTGTGCAGGGTCGCAAGCGCCGGACAGTGACGCAGCTGAAACTCTTTGATTTCATTGGCTAATTCATCAAATCGCCGATGCTCCTGCGCAACACTCTGCTCGTGCGTCGCAGCGCGCTGCGGCCCGAGTGCCCACTGGGCGAACGCTTGCACCTTCTCGTGCAGGGCTTGCGACTGCTCGCGCGCGTCCATGGCGTCATCCCAAACGCTGCAACGCAGCGATCAACACGGGACAGAATTCGATCAGTAACTCTTCGCGGATGGTGAGTGCCGGCGTCAAGACAAGCACTTCGCGTTCACCGCCGCCGGTGGATACTAAATAGCCGTGCTCAAGCAGAGTACGCGAGAGCGCAACCGCAGCGCCCGCCTTGCCACCCAAATCCACTGCGATCATCAACCCGGCACCGCGCACAGTAAGGCTCAGCTTCGCCTCAATGAGACTCTGCTGCAGTCGCAATTTGAATCGCTCGCCCAGCTCTCTCGATCGCTCAATCAACTTGTGCTGCGACAGTTGATTCAGAGTGATCAACGCCGTCGCGCAAGCCAACGGCGCGCCAGCAAATGTCGCGGTGTGCACCACTTCCGAATCTTGGCGCCACGCCCCCATCACCTCACCGCGCCCAATGCAGGCACTGATCGGCAGCCCGCCGCCCATCCCCTTGCCCAGGCAAACGACATCAGCGGTCACACCCTGGCTGTGCGAGTAAAGCAACTCCCCACTGCGCCCCAAACCGGTCCAGATTTCATCGGCAATGAGCAGTGCGCTGTATTGTTTGGCCAGCTGCGCTAACTGAGCGAGGAAACCCGCAGGAGGCACGATCACTCCGCCTCGCCCCAAGATGGGCTCGATCAACACCGCACCCGTGTTTCCCAAAGCGAGCTGTGTTTTCACTGCTTGCAGGAGTCGTTCAGCGCTGTTCGCATCGATCGGGTAATCCAGGAATTGCACATGCGGGTTCAGTTGAGCCACAAAAGGCGCACGGTAACTTTCGCGCAAGCCGCTCGCCGCAAGCGGGGCGTAACTGAGGCCATGATAGGAGCTACGAAAAGCGATAACGCCGGGTCGCCCGCTAACCAAGACGGCAGTTTTCAATGCCGCGGTCACGGCATCCGCCCCCGATTGCCCCAGAATGACTCTTGCACCAGGCTCCGGAAACAGGCTGCACAGCCTTTCACTGAGCCCAATCTTGGCATCCGACGGGTACACGTCCCCTTGAGCCTGCAGCAGTCGGTGGGCTTGCAGTTCAAGCGCGGTGAGCACCGCCGGCGGACTGTGCCCCAACAATAGGGCGCCAAAACCCGCCGCTAAATCCACGTAGCGATTGCCATCGACGTCGAACACATTGGAGCCCACGCCACGCTGAAACACGACCGTGTGCCCGGGCGCTGGGCTGTGCACCACGCTCTCTTGTTTTGCCGGCAGGGGGCCCATTGGGGCTAGGCAGCGAGCGGCGCGGGTGAGCCAGGTTCGGGATTCTGGCCCGGGGGGCACTACGCGCAAGTGGGGCCCTGATTGCCCCAACAATTCTTCCGACGCACTCTCCATAGTTCACCTGCCTCAGCGCCGTGTGGAGCGGAGCGCAAGGGCAAACGCAGCCATCGGGCGGGATCGGCGCCGGCGCTTTACGAGCAGACCCGGTTCCGCCCTGAGCGCTTGGCTTCGTACAATTTTTCGTCGGCGCGTTGGATCAGATCCGTGGCCGTATCTTCTGGCATCATGGGCGCACAACCGACGCTGATGGTGACCGGCATCACTTCATTCTGAAAACAGAAGCGATGCTCGGAAACCTTTTGTCGGATGCTATCCGCCAGAGCGACCGCGCCAGCCAGGTTCGTTTCTGGAAGCAATAAGGCGAATTCCTCACCTCCGTAACGCGCGAACACCTCGGTTTCGCGGATGCGGGTCTTCACCACGTCGGCCAGCTCACGCAGCACGTAATCGCCGGCGAGGTGGCCATACTGATCGTTGACGCGCTTGAAGAAATCAATGTCGAACATCGCACCCGAAAGCGGGCGTTCGTGTCGACGCGCGCGAATGATTTCGCGCTCCAGCGCTTCATACAAATAGCGTTTGTTATGGATCTGAGTCAGACCATCCACAATGGTCATGCGATAAATTTCTTCGTGGTATTTCGCCTCGGCATCCGCACCGGAGAGGTACTTGAAGATCGTCGGGCCCACCTTGATACGGTCGTTGGTAGACAGGCTGACTTCCCGCGGGATCTGTTGCTCGTTCACATAGGTACCGTTGGTGGAACCATCGTCGACCGCGAACCACGCGTGGCCCCGCCGTTCGAAATGCGCGTGCCGGCGCGATACAGAATCACCCTCCAACACGATCTCGTTGTCCGCACCACGACCAATGCGCACCACGGGTTGCTCCAGCACAAAGCGCTTGCCAAGCAGAGTCGGCTCTTTAGTGTAGATCACAACCACACAGTCATTGCCTGTCGACGGATCGTCCTCCTCAGGGATCGCATTGGTGACTTGCGTCACTCTCGTTTTCTCGTCGAAGTCGTTCACACCCGCCTACCCCTGCCGCAGCAGACTCTGCCTACAACCAAATGGGTGGCGCTGAGCATGCTCAAACCAACCATTAGCGCGAGCGGATAATTCTGCTGAACTCTGAATTGCAACGAACCGTTACCTTAGCATTCGCCCCCGAGGCCGCACGCACAAGCTCGGAAATATTAGACAATACGGCTCCCTAGCGTCAAGGCACCTAGGCGGCTGGGCAGTGAGCCGATGTAGGTATCAGGGGCCCGGTTCGAGCGGTACTTCTAGACCCAGGGTGCGCATGAGGCGCAGCGCATTGCCGCCGGCTACGGGCCCGGGCCGCAATTTATAGTCAAAAGTCATGCGCTCGCCTTCCACCGTTTCGCGAAAGTGCATTTGCACGACCTTATTCATCAGCTCGCCGCGCAGCTCACACAGGCCTTTGTCATGTGTCGAAACGGCACCAATTGAACCGCAACGCAACAGTTCGCTGAGCACCCAACGCGCGCCAATTTGTCGCTCGACTGAATTCGTTCCATGAAGGATTTCATCCAGCAAGAACAGTACCGCGCCGTTTTCATGAGCGGTTTCTACCACTGTCTTGAGCTTGCTCAGCTCAGCATAAAAATGGCTGATCCCCTGCTCTAGAGAATCACTCATGCGAATACTTGTGCGAACCACCAGTGCGGAAGTTTGAAACGATTTAGCGCACACGGGAGCCCCTGCGAGTGCCATCACCTGGGCCAACCCCAACGAGCGAAGGTAGGTGCTCTTGCCCGACATGTTGGAACCTGTGATCAAGAGGGCTTGCTGCGCACCACCGAGATTCACGCTGTTACCCACACGCGCCGCGGAATTGATCAATGGATGCGCGAGCTGCAACGCTTCCAGCTTCACCTCTGACGCGAAGCTGGGCCAACAGTAATCGGGATTGTCGTGCGCAATGCCCGCCAGCGAAGAATACGCTTCAATCTCGCCAATTGCTTCAAACCACGTCCGCAGCTTTTTGCCCCAGCGCCGCTGCCATTTGGCAAGCGCGATCAAGCAATGCACATCCCACAACAGAAAGGCGTCAGCCAGTGGGTGGACCAACGGATTGAGCTTCAGCTCCAAGAAGCCGACCCAACGCGCAAATTCCTTCATCGCTTGTTCGGGCGCGTGCGAATCGCCCAGGGTGCCCAGCAGCGGAGCAAGCGTGGGAACGCGCTCACCAAACTGGCTTAACAGGCTCAGCATCGGGCCGTACTGCGTGAACAACCCCTGCCCCAGTGAAACGCTGTGAAATGTTCGGGAAGTTACTTCGTGATACCGAAACAAAACGCCGATCTGTATCCCGAGCGGAATGGCCCACACCCAGGTGGACGCGCCCGCCCAAAATGCCAACGCTGTTCCAAACAGAGTGAGCGCCGGTAGCACCGTGAACGCCACCAGGTGAAGCGAGGTAAATTCGGGTAACTGCGCCGACTCGGCCCACGAAAGAAGCGGCTCAGGGTCGGGAGGCAAGGAGAGCTTCGCGTCTGTGCGATTCCAAATGCGTGGCAAAGTGAGGGACAGTGAGCGCGCCTCTAACTCCTGACGCAACTCAAGTTCGTTCACCAGACTTTTCACGATACTTTGGCGACCCTGGGCCTCTGTCGCGGTAACCGGCACACCGAGCAGTCGCGCGAGCGTGCGTTGCCCAAAGCGCGTGTGTGCGACGTTGAATCGTTGGAACACGCTTCCCGAGCCGAACAAATCCAGATCGCCAGCGTACGGGTGCCCCTCTTCAACCAGGGACGCGCCTTGATCCGTCAGAGTGTGCCAATCCGATCCCGTTCGGATCCGCGCGTGTTCATTGACGTACCAAAATCGCAATGCCGTTTCTTGCCGAGCCAATACACGCCCATGCCAAACCACAGCGCCAATGAACAACACCAAGAACAACCCAGCGCCGCTGCTAGCCAGCGCTCGTTCACTGCCGAATAGCGCCCACAGGGCAAGAATGACAGTCAGGCCAAAGAACAGCCCCCGCAAATTGCCAATCAGCGCGGAGCGTCTGCCTAATTCGTCGGCGTGCGCCCCGTAGCGCTGACAACGGCTGGAATAGGCCTCAGCCGCAGCGCTCGCAGAGGTCATTTACTCTTGTACGAGATAACGATGGGCAGCGTTGCTCCCACAATGGGAGCAGCGGGGTAGCCCACGTAGCGACGATCCACGACGTCAGCGATGCAGCGCGCGGCCTCTGCGCTCATGCCCTTGCGCTTGGTCACGCTCACGCCCTCAGCTCTGCCGCGCTCCCTCACCAAGAAGCGCACCTGCACCTCCGCGGAATCAGCTTGCAAGCCACCGTTCTTACGCACGCAATCCATGTACTTGTCTTTGGGTTCGCTCAACTTCTTGACGGCGAGCGGCAATTCGCCGCTGTCGACAACGATCGGCCCAATGGTTCCCACCGTGAGTTCTTTTTCGGGCGCACTGGGCTCAGCAGGCTGCGCGGGTGTTTCCTTAGCGGGCTCTTGCTTTGGATCAACGACGGCAGCGGTTTCCCCGGTTTTTGGAGTAACGTCGGTTTTGGTTGATGCGCCCTCAGCGGTAGGGCCCAGAAAGGTGGAGGCCTCCCCTTCTTTCAGGCAGCGCACCATCATCCCGCGACCATCCGCGATTCTTCCCCAGGCGCACACCGGGTCGTAGGGGTAGCGTTGCTCTTCGCCGGCCTGCGCCACCTGTGCGCCCGATGAAGCGCCCACCAGGGCAAAGGGCAGATACAGCGCTCCTGCGATCAATGCGCGTGTGATAGAATCGTAAGCTGGCACGGTGCTCCTCCTGCTCCTGACCCCATCGCTCAGTGGGCCCTCCCCGGGCAAATTTCTTGCCTTCCGGAGTGGTCTCGCCAGCTTGGGGCGAACGCGCTAAGACCCGCGCCACTGTGCCCACTTTGCACACCCCAGCTTCCGACCCAGCGCAGGTCGTGCTCACGTTCTTAGAGAGCATTGGCCGACGCGCAGATGCGGAATTTTATCTCAGTCTGTTCCGCACATTGCCGAAAGAAAGCTTCGCGATCCTAGTGGCGGACGCCCAAGTGGCGTCAGCTGCTCACGGATCGTTGGTTGAGCCGCTGCGATTTCTTTCTGAACTAGGCTTGTTTGCTCCCGTTGTGTTGGGCCTATTTCAAAATGCCAAAGGCCACGCTGAGGCGCGCCGGCTATCGCAGCAGCTACCGCTCGCAGGCCTCAAGGCCAACGTTCACAGTGCCGAAGAGCCAAATTTGGCTGAGGTCATGCGCGCGGAACTGCGAGCGGAGATCATTCCAATTGTGTATTTCAACAGCGCTTCCGACACTGACGTGGGAGCGCGATTGCGACGCGTGGGCGGCCTGGCCAACGCGTTGGAAAGCAGAAAGGTCGTACTGCTTCGTCCGCAGGGAGGGCTGCGGCCGCGCTCTGGCGCCGTCACGCTGGTGGGCGACGAGGTGACCCCTGCTACGGGGGGAGGCCGAGGGATCTCCGTGCTGAACTTGCGCACCGATTACGCCACGCTGCAACAAGCAGGGGCCCTGTTCGCGAAAGACGCTGATCTGCTGACCCATGTCCGCGATCTGATTCAAGCCGCCCCCGCGCTCTCCGTCAGTGTCACCTCGCCGCTGAATATACTGCGCGAGCTGTTCACGGTTCGCGGTGCGGGCACTCTGGTGAAATCTGGATCACTGATCGATCGATTTTCCAGCTACTCGGAGCTCGACGTTCCCAAACTGCAGCAACTGCTTGAGACCACTTTTGCTCGCGGCCTTCGACCCGAGTTCTGGCAGCGCCCTGTACTCAACATATACCTTGAACGCGAATACCGGGGCGTCGCAGTCGTGGAGCCCTCGCCCCTGGTACCTTTCCTGACTAAATTCGCCGTCAACCAACTGGCCCAGGGTGAAGGGATCGGCCGCGATCTGTGGGCGGCAATGACCCGCGATCACCCCAAGCTCTACTGGCGCGCAAAAAGTCAGAATCCGATCACCGCCTGGTACATGAGTCATTGCGACGGCATGGCCAAGAACGGCAACTGGACGATTTTCTGGCGCGGATTGGGTGATGAGCAGATCCCGGCTGCCATCGCTCAAGCCTGCTCATTGCCTGAAGACTTCAGTGCGCCCGCTGTGGCACCTGCGCCACCTGTACAAAGTTGAGCCGAGTTGGACTGACGATGCTGTACGCGTTCTTGTTGTTGCTCGGCTTGCTGGGGCTGGCCACATATTTGTTGGTGATCTTTCGCGAGGTGCCCGGCGCGGTAGACGAGCGGTTGGGGCAATTCGAGGCATTACCGAGCGATGTGGGCCAATGGCGCAGCGACGAAACCTCAGACGCGGGACGTGCTGCGTTGGCCCAAGGCGAGCGCCGCGAGGTTCGCTTGTGGCAGCACCACAGCGGCGGCTTTTTCAGCTCGGAGCAGTTGTGCGAGCAAGTTCGCTATCGCGATGTCAGCACTGGCCAGATCCTGCGCAGCGAGCCGGATCGACCGATCAAGCGCAAACGCCGACGTACCCCTTCAAGTTAGGGCGCGAGCTCAGTGCCCGAGCGCTTCGGCTCGATTGACGATGCGCGGCGTGAGGAAGATCACCAACTCGCCACGCTGATCGCTGGATTTGCGATGTTGGAACAAGATCCCCAAGATGGGGATGTCACCGAAGAACGGCACCTGATCCAAGTTGCGCCCGGTATTTCGAGTGTAAATGCCGCCGATCACCGCGGTGTGCCCATCCATAACGAGCAGCTCGGTTTCAGCTTCACGCTTCAAGATGGTGGGGTCGCCGCGTGCCGAAGTCTGGTTGAAGTCCGGCTCGTCGCGGTTGATCTTCACATGCATTGAAACACTGCCGTCGGCCGTGACGTGCGGCGTCACCAACAGCTGCAACTTGGCCTCCTGAAAGGTCGTCTGCACGCCTTGCGCGCTGACCTGCGAGAAGGGGATCAATGTGCCCTGCGAAATACGCGCGTTGTTGTTGTCCAAGGTCAACACGCGTGGGCTGCTGAGCACCCGCAACATGCCGGTGGATTCCGCCGCCGACAGGCGCAGCGCCAAATTCAGATTGCCGTCAATTGAGCCGAAGGTGAAACCGATTGCTCCACCTTGCCCAGTGCCGACGGGTGCCGGTAGGTTTACGGCAAAGTTGGGATTGGCAGCTCCGGCACCCGTTGGCGTCAACCCGGCCGTGGGAGCTTGCCCAT
>DATJEQ010000269.1:0-7428 GCA_035496495.1 Polyangiaceae bacterium | reverse complement strand
CCTTCAGCCCAAATCTGACCCCCGTGGCGCGAGACAATCCGCTCAACGGTGGCCAGACCCACCCCAGTTCCCGCGAACTCGGTTCGACTGTGCAATCGCTGAAATGCCCCAAATAGCTTGTGGGCGTATTGCATGTCGAACCCGGCGCCGTTGTCACGTACGAAGAACGCGAAACCATCGGCCGTCGTTCTGCGACCGACTTCGATGCGAGGGTTCGCACGGCGGGCTGTGAATTTCCAGGCATTCCCCAGAAGATTGGTCATCATTGCACGCAGCAGCGCTGGATCTCCAATCGCAGTCAGGCCGTCGTGAACCACCAGCTCTATGGTGCGGTTTGGTTCGCTTGCCCGCAACCCACCGGCCACATCTCGAGCGATTTTCCCAAGGTCGACCGGCGCGCGCTGCATTTCAGATTCCACCACGCGGCCCAGGATCAGCATGCCTTCAATCAGCTCTCCCATTTCTTTCGTTGCGGTGAGGATGTGGCCCAGGTGAGCGCGGCTTTCTGGGCTCAGCTGTTCGCCCGCCTCTTCCGCCAGTACAGCCCCAAAGCCGTTGATGGCGCGCAGGGGCGCACGTAAATCGTGGGAAACGGAATACGAGAAGGCGCGCAGCTGGCGATTGGCAACATTGAGCTCTGCGGTGCGCTCCGCTACGCGGCGTTCCAGGTCGCGCAGTACTTCGTCGCGCGCGCGTTCCGCGTCCATCACGCGTGAGATCTGCTGACACATCCACTCGGCGTATTTCGCATCGCCGCCCTCACGCGCTTCCAAGAGCAGCTCAGGCGGAACGTAGAACAGGTTGTCTTGATTCAGGCGACTGCCAAGGTAGGTCGAGCGGTGGGTGACGAGCGCATCTTGCACGGCCTGAGCGGGCACCATGCGGCGGTGGTACTGACACACGCCACGCAACGGCATTTCACGAAAAACCTGTTCCAATCGTGCTTCGTATTCAAGCAGATGATCGAAGTTCTCGTCTGCGCCCAACTCCCAGCGCATGTCGCCCGTGGCACACAGCCCGTGAAATCCATCGCGCAGCGAATCGTCGATTGCCGAGCGCAGGCCGTCAACCATTGTGCCGGGGTCGAAGCGCCCATCTTTAAGGTGACTGCGGTCCGACGAGAGCAGCAAAGCCTTGCGCGCGATTTCGCGACCTGTATCGACCCCTTTCGCTGTCAGAGCGGCATCCACCATTTGAACGGCATCGGGGCTACCGAGGTACAGGCAGCGCCAATTGTCGCTCAGCCCTTCTCGCAGCAAGGGCACCACCACTGGCAGCTGTTCCGCTGGATCCCCGTCGTAGATCAGGCACTTGTGTCGACTTACTTCGTGTGCGGCTGCGCGCTCTCCCATTGGGTCTCCAGCGAGGTTGGAATGAATACAGGCCCCCCCTGTAGGAGCGACCGATTCAACGAATCCTTAAGCTCAAAATTGATTCCTCACCTCGATTTCACAAAATTTGCTCACTGCTTTGTGTCGGCGTGCCGGGATTTCCTAAATCCCTGTCAGCGGAAGGATGACAGCGTTATGCGATGACCGATCGCGGCGCGGGATACCTGCCTATCCCGAAGCTGTACTCGCCGCTGGGGGTCGCACGCGGGCGCAGGGTTGCCTGGGTCGGGCCGGCGACTTCAGTGGATGTGGGGGGAGGCGCGGAGGTAGGGCGATGGGCCACCTCGTCGGACGGAAAGGCGATGAGATCAAGCTCCTGCAACACGGTCAGCTCACTGCGCGCTGTGGAAGGGCTGACCTGGAGATGAGCGGCAATTTCCCGTGCTGCACGACCCCGTGCGACCAATGAGAGCACCTGCTGTTGGCGCGGGCTGAGGTAAACAGGGCACGGCTTGGGAGTGCGCACTGGCGCGCCGTGTTTGCGGGAAGGTGAGGCGGACATGTTCAGACACTAAGCACGCCCTGTGCCAAGGGGTGTCGGCGCGAAGTTGCCCACAAAAACGGTATTTTCGAGGGCACACCACCCCAACCGCACCGGGCGAGTCGGAGTCAATCCGGTCCGCATCAGGTCAAAATGACCTTGTTGTTGTACTCACGGCCTACGGCCCATCGGGGGTGGGGGGAACGGGGGGGGCGGGCGATGAGCGAGCATGCGATCGAACAGGGGCAGCTGATTGGGGCGCAGCAGTGCGCGGATTTCCTGGTCCATCTTCTGTTGCTCGTCATGCAGCGGGGCGCCGCATTGGGTGAGCGTGCTCTGCGTGAGGTCGTGCAACCGTTTGCCGTGCTGTTCAAAGATTTGATGCAGTTGGGCTCCTTGCGCTGGATCGAGATCCAACTTGCGCGCCAGCAGTCGCTCACGGTGCTGCTCGGCGAAACGGGGGCCCTCGTCTGCCCAGCGATCGAACAGGCGATGGCGCATGTAGGCGTGCAGTAACGCTCCACCGACAATTGCCCCCAGCAAGAAGGCGAGGGCAAGGGCGAGGTATCCTTGAAGCCGCGTGCGATCGAGCGCCATGCTTATTCCCCTTCCTGCACATCGGCATAAGCCAAGCTGAGAGACGACTCGGCGCCGTAGTCGACGGTGAATTGGTCGTCGGCATCGGGCTGCACTTGGGTGGCCCACAGCACAATGACCGCGGCGATGGTCGCAAACCATGGCAAGACGCGGCGCGCACTGGGGCCAAGTTGCTCAAGCAGCCCGATTGAAACAGCGTTGTGTTCACGATCAACGGCAGCCATCACACGCGCACTGAAATCTGGGCGAGCGGTGACTTTCGCAGTAGCGGCTTTGAGGCGCTCGAGTTCAAGGTCGAAATCGTCGCTCATGATGGATTCCTCTGGTTCATTTGCTGACGCAGTGCCTGGCGCGCGCGCACCAGCCGTTGCTCTACTGCGCCCTCGCTGCATTGTAAAATCTCTGCGACTTCCTTGCCGCTCAGTCCCTCGAAGCTACACAGCAGCAGCACGGTTCTCTGCTCTTCCGGCAAAACAGCGAGCCATCGTTGTAGCTCCATCAGAGATTGCCGAGCTTCCAGTTGCGCGAAAGGCTGATACTGCGCGTCGCCTTCGATGCTGTCGTCTTCGCGCCGGCGTTGCCTCTTGCGAGAGCTGTCGATCGCGGTGTGCACCACGATACTGTACAACCAGGTCTCGACTTTCGAACGCTGATCGAACTGGCCGCTCATGATGGCGTTGAACGCTTTCACGTACGCTTCCTGCACGACGTCTTCCGCCTCAGCTAGATTGCCCAACATGCGTGCCCCCAAGCGCACCAGGCGCTGTTGCGTTGACTCCACGATCTGACGAAAGGCTGCTCGATCGCCTGCGCGCACTCGAGCGACTGCATCGGCCAAATCCTGCAATTGAAAGCTCCAGACCAGAGGTTCACTGAGATACGACGCGGCCCGGCCGGGTGTTCCTACGCTTTTTTGCCGGAATAAAAATGCAGTTTGTCCTGAGTGGAATTGGCCGCCGAGCGCGCGTTGCCTAACCCACGGAAGTTACAGCCTTATTGGGGGGAGGTTCGCCGCGTTCATTTTTGTTCGTAGGGGCCCTGCGCAGCAGCACGTCGAACATTCAGGAGGCCATACAATGGCAATTATCAATCGACGGACCATTAACCGAAATTGGGCGACACTGGCCGGCATCGGCTGCTTTCTGATCGCCGGCTGCGCGGCTGCCAGCGCGCCACAGCACAGTGCGCGCGGCGCTGTGAAGCAGAACGAAACTGCGAGCAACGCACCGGCAGGAGCGCGCAGCGGTGATCACCACCATGGTCATCATCATCAGGGACCAGATCACTTGATCCAGCGTTTCGATCAGAACGCAGACGGCGTGTTGCAGCTCAGCGAGTTGCCGGCAGAGAAACGCGACCGCATGGCGGCTGCAGACAGCAACAAGGACGGCGCGCTGAGCCAGGACGAATTGAAAGCCTTCTTTGAGGCGCACCGCGGCGAGCGGGGCGGGCGCGGCATGGGGCACGGCCACTTCGATCCCGCGAAGTTCGACAGCAACCACGACGGCCAGTTGCAAGTGAGTGAGCTGCCGCCGCATATGCAAAAATGGCTTGCGGATGCCGACGCCAACAAGGACGGCATCCTGAACAAAGAAGAGATGGATGCGAACAAGAAGGCCATGGGTGCAAAGCTGTTCGCTCAAGCCGACACCAATAGAGACGGCTTCTTGACCGCCGACGAGACAGGCCCAGAACGTTGGGCGCACCTATCCGTTGCGGATGCAAACAAGGACGGTAAGTTGACGCAGGCCGAACTCGAAGCAGCCCACGACGCTGGCCTCATCGGTCACCCTCGCCACGGTCGCGGTCACGACCCGTGCGATCAGTAAACAATCCATCCTTGCAACGGAGCGGTGCCGCCCCCCCGCTCCGTTGCGCCTCTGTGTCGAGAATGAGGTGTGTCGAAAGTGCGGCGTTGGAGCAGGTGATTTCGCATTGCGATGGGGTGCGGGGCGGCCTATGGACGGGGGATGTCCAACAAGAATCCGATTTTGAACATTGCGGATGTGGAGTTGCGCGGGATGCCGGCGGGCGTGCCGGCTCATTTGGAAAGCAAATTCGGTGGAGCGAAAATTGGGCGCATTGGGCCAATGGTGGGGGCGCAAAAGCTCGGTTGCAGTTTGACTGCGGTGCCACCGGGAAGGCGCGCGTTTCCGTTCCACAGTCACCGCGCCAATGAAGAGATGTTCTTCATTCTGGAAGGCAGCGGCGAGGTACGCATTGGGGGCGAGCGATATTCCATTCGCAGTGGCGACGTGATCGCGTGCCCACCGGGGGGTGCCGAAACGGCACATCAGATCATCAATACCGGCACGGTGGAGCTGCGCTATCTGGCGATCAGCACCAAGCTTTCCCCGGAGATCGCGGAGTATCCCGATTCGCAGAAGTTCGGCGTACTTGCCGAGTTCCCAGGGGAAGGCGGCGCGCCGCAATTCTTCCGCTACTTGGGTCGTGCCGCCGGCAGCCTGGACTATTACGACGGCGAGCCGACGGAGTAGCGTACGGCCGGCGACGAAATTTGCGGTGCGGCGGAAATATCCAGCGCCCGTGAGCGTTGGAGCGGGTTTTGGAGCACAATACTGCGAAACTTCCGCAGTTTTTGTGTGGATGCCGGACACCCATGTTCATGGGTTGGTAGCGGCCGCATTCGGTGATCTTGCTCAACTCTCTTGGAGGAAACATGTCGTTCGCAAGGTTTGGTAGCGGTCTTTGTGGCGCCTTGGCGCTGTTCGCATTCAGCGCTTGTTCGAGCACAAACGATTCCTCCACATCGATGCAACAGGGCGGAGCGAGCGGCGGCGGCACTCCCGGCGCAAGCGGCGGAACTCCGGGCGTAGTCGGCGCAACGGGCGGAAATGGCAGCGGGCAAGTCGGCGCAACGGGCGGCACCCCCTCCACTTCGGTCGGCGGTACGCCGGGCACTGGCGGAACTGCTCCAGCTACGGGCGGCACCGGTGGAACTCCCGGCGGAACGGGTGGAAGCCCCAGTGGCGGCAGCGGTGGAATGCCCGCGGGCAACGGCGGAACGGCAGCAGGCGGCACAGCGGCGGGCGGCAGCAATTTACCAGCTTACGCTCCCGATCCGCGACCAATCGCCGTCACGGGCACCGACAAGTACTCAACGAGCATCGACGGGCAACCGATCTACCTCGATCACAGTAAGCCCGCGATGGGCAAGCTGGTGTTGTTCTTGGGCGGTATTGGTGGCGGCCCCGGTGGCGGCGGCATTGAGTCGTTCGTGCACAAGTTCGGTTTTCATACTTTTTCACCGAAGACAGACACGAACCTCACCGGCGGCAGCGTGCCGCAGATGTACAAGGACGCGGCTGGCGATGCGACCAACGTGGAAGCGAATCGTCAAGTGGCGGATGCACGCATGGAGCTGTGGGACGGAATCGATCGCGTCGATTGGTATTCGCACGCAGGCGATATCCAGAGCGAAACCATCGCCGCAATTCAGCAAGCTGAAACGGATGACCCGACCGGTGATTGGGGCTTCTTCTTGGACGACGCGGGCAAGCTGCGCACCGGGGATGTGTGGGTGGTGGGTTATTCCTGGGGTTCACAGACCTGGGCGATGATTTCTGCCTACGTTCCCTTTGGGCGCGTGATCACCACTTCTGGTCCACAAGCAGAGGGCTTCCCCAATGCGCAGTGGATTTTGAATCCAAGCCCCGAGGGCACACCGGGCGATCGCAAGTACCTGCTGGTCGGGTTGCAGAATCCCTACGAGGACATGAACACCGTGGACGATCACGAATTGGGTATGGTGACGACTTGTGTCAACGCCGGGTGGACCCCGGGCGTGACGGACGTATTGCCAACCAGCCCTGGTCCCTACATGGATCCGCAGCGCCTGTTCGCAATGATCGGCGGCGACGGCGGCACCACTCCTGGCGGTCACACGGTGTTCTGCAACGACAACCCCGCGAACGGCTGGGTACCGCTGTGCAATTACGTGTTCGGGCAGCAGTAGCCCAGCCACGGAGCGGTAGGGCGTTAAAGTCCCGGTAAACGCGAGCGCCCCGGTTGCGGCGAACGCAGCGGCTCGACTTGTTCGATGGCTTCGGGCCCTTCGAAGGCGCTCTTGTTCGCGATCGGATTCGAGGGGTGGACGTCGAAATGGGCGCTGCGGGCTTGCGTGCAAGCTTGTGCGAGTAATTGACCCGCATCCGTCTTTGGATCCAACCACGCACTGTGACTGGCGGTGGGCAATATCAAAGGCATGCGCGAATGAATTGGGGCGGCGATGCTATTGGCTTCGGTGGTGATGATTGCGAAAGAATCGATGCACTCTCCATCCGGTGACACCCAGCTCGACCACAGCCCCGCAAAGGCAAATAGGTGCTGCTGCAAGTGGAAGTGATACGGCTGCTTGGCTTTTCCCTCGGGCTTGAATTCGCGCCACCCGGTTGCGGGCACCAAACAGCGCCGCAGGCGGAAAGCGTCCTTCCAGAAGGGCTTGCTCGCGACCTCTTCAGCGCGCGCATTGAACGCTGTGGGTAAATCTTTGAGGGGCTTCTTCCAGAACTCCGGGACCATCCACCAGCGCGCAAGCCGCGCCTCGCGCTTGCCATCCGCCCCGCGCACGACGATCAGCTGCTCGTACCCGGGGCCGTAAGTGGGGGAGATGTTGTAGCTTGAGTGATACTCGCGAAAGAGATCGACGCGATCGATGTTGAACTCGAGGCGGATCTCACTGAACTCCGCTTTATTGCTGTAACGCCCGCACATAGGAAACTCAGCGGTGGTTCTCGAATTCAGCCCGGTTGATGATCTTCATTGTCGGAGCGCGACCCAATTCTACGCCACTCGCCGTCCAAGTCACGGCACCCCACTGGAAGGCCGCGTCATTCATGTCCTTGGCCGTTCCCAGCAGCCCACAGTTGTAGTCGTATCCATTCCCGCGACCCAAGTGGATCAATGCCGCGACGCGCACCGGAGTTTCTTTCGGGTCGA
>DATJEQ010000268.1:0-2818 GCA_035496495.1 Polyangiaceae bacterium | reverse complement strand
TCGGCAATGCGTGTTTTGCCGACTCCTGCGTTGCCCACCAAGATGACCAGCCGATGCGGCGGTCCTTTTCCCGCCACCACTTCTTCATACATGGGTAGCAGCATGCTCAGGATGTCTTCGCGCCCAACCAGAGGGCTCGGGCGAATGCTCAAAAGACCCGTGGGCGTTTCGGTCACGCTGCGCCCGGCGATCGGTCGCGCAGTGCCGTCGCTATCTGAGCGCAGCACGTTCTTACGTGAACTTGCGGGCAGCCGCGGGAACGTCCACTCAGAAGCCAAGGGATTCTTGGGCTCAAACTCCGCCCACGCTCGGCGCGCTTCTGCTGCAAATTGGTAGCGATCCCAAGGGTGCTTAGCCAGCAGCCGCTGCACGAATTGCCCAACGCCTGCTGGGATATGCGCGGGCAGTTCCGGCGGCGGTGGATCTTCGTAGGCGTGTTTGCGCAGGAGCTCTTTGGGATCCCCCGCAAAGGGCGCCTTGCCGCTCAGGGCTTTGTACAAGATACAGCCCACCGAGTAGAGATCCGTCGCTCCCTCAACGTGGTGCATCTGGTGCATGATCTGTTCGGGCGCCATGTAGCCGGGTGTGCCGGCGCCGGCGTGCGGAACAAATTCCATCGCCTTCTCGCCGTCGAGCCGCTCATCGTGCGGATCTTGCTTGAGCCAAGCGAGCCCGAAATCCAGCATGTGCACCCGCGGGGACTGTCCCGGGACTTCTTCGACAATCACATTCGACGGCTTGAGATCGCCGTGGATCACCCGCCGTGCATGCGCATGACCCAATGCCGAAAGCACCTGATCGACGATGGACCAGATCAGCGGGAAGCTCATCTTGGCATACGTCAGATCATGCAACGAGATGCCGCTGACGAAATTCATCACCAGATAGGGCGATCCATCGCTCAATTGGCCGAAGTCACGCGCCTGCACCACGCAGCTGTGATCGAGTGATGCCAATGCCCGGGCTTCTTTGTAGAACCAGGCGATGTAGTCGGCCGCCAATCGACCATCCGGAGGGATCACGCGCTTGAGCGCGCACAGCTCGCCACTGGTGCGATCACGGCAGCGGTACACGATGCCCATGCCGCCTTCGCCAATCACATCCAGCACCTCGTAGCGGTGTGCAATCACATGGCCGGGAAGGATTTGAATACGCTCGGCGCTGGGCAATGCGGTGTTAAACTTGGTGGGATCGACCTGCGCTGCGGAGGGAATGCTGGGCGGCGCGCTGCCCAATTCGGACGAAAGCGGGGCGTTGTCGTCACTCGCCTTGGGGTCGAGTTCCGATTGCCCCCGCTCGCCAGATGCAGCGGGGGAGCCATTGAGTGCTGACCCGTCGCTCACGGCCGTCCTGCCCGTGATGGTCGTCGGCTCAAGCGTGATGACGCTGGTGGAGGAGGCCTTGGACAGGGCGGGGTTCGTCTTCTCCAGATCGCTACGGGCCATCTCGACCTGAAAGTCTTACACTGGCCCTGGGGTACGTCGAGGGCCTTGTGGGTGCCGTGCGCCGATTCCAACCCGGCGGAATTAGGCCCGTTTCTCGCGGATGTGGGGGAGAATGATTTTTACTATGGCCGCGCCCGGGAATTGTTATAGCCATGCGCGCCATGAAAGCCGCTTTCCGTGATCCGCCGCTCAACGAATCTGATGCAGACGTTTTTCAATTGATCAAGCAGGAGGAACGGCGGGAAGCCGATACGTTTCGCCTGATCGCTAGCGAGAACTATGTTTCGCGCGCGGTGTTGGAAGCGACCGGTTCAATTCTGACCAACAAGTACTCTGAAGGCTACGCGGGCAAGCGCTACTACGAAGGTCAGCAGAACATCGATCCGTTGGAAGAGCTCGCGTGCAGCAGGCTCAAGCAGATCTTCGGAGCCGATCACGTCAACGTACAGCCGTACAGCGGGAGCCCTGCGAACTTGGCGGCGTACCTCGCGTTCTGCAAGCCGAACGACCCGGTGATGGGTTTGGCGTTGCCCGCCGGTGGCCACCTGACGCACGGCTGGAATGTCAGCATCACGGGGATGTATTTCAACAGCCGTGGCTACGGCGTGCGAAAAGACAATCATCTGATCGACTTTGACGAAGTGCGGCAGATCGCGCGCGAGCACAAACCGAAGCTGATCTGGTGCGGAACCACGGCGTACCCGCGTCAACTCGATTTTGCGATGTTTCGCGAAATCGCCAACGAGGTGGGCGCGATCCTCTGTGCGGACATCGCGCACATCGCGGGTTTGGTTGCGGCAGGCTTGCATCCGTCGCCCGTGGGCATTGCGGATGTCGTCACCTCCACCACGCACAAGACCTTCCGCGGTCCTCGCGGCGGCATCATCATGTGCAAAGCCGAGCACCAGAAAGCGATCGATCGCGCCGTGTTCCCCGGGTTGCAGGGCGGTCCCCACAATCACACCACCGCCGGCATTGCCGTTGCTGCCAAGGAAGCGCTTCAGCCCTCATTCAAGGTGTACGCGAAGCAGATCATTGATAACGCCCGTGCGCTGGCTGAAGCTTTGAAGGGCAAAGGCTTCAACATCATCACCGGCGGCACCGATAATCACTTGGTGCTTTTGGATCTGACGCCCAAAGGTGTCTCCGGCAAGATCGCTGCGCAAGCGCTCGATAAAGCTGGCATCACTGCCAACTACAACTCGATCCCCTTCGATCCGCGTAAGCCGTTTGATCCGTCGGGTGTGCGCATGGGCACCGCGGCCGTTACCTCCCGCGGCATGGGCGTTGACGAAATGAAGAAGCTCGCCGGATTCATCGATCGCGTCGTCAGTGCACCCGAAGATGCGGGCGTGATCGCCAAGGTCGAAAGC
>DATJEQ010000267.1:0-5537 GCA_035496495.1 Polyangiaceae bacterium | reverse complement strand
TACAGCACGGGTGGATCAACGAAGAACACCAGCGGGGTGGGGTCAACGACCAAGGCGGCGCTGGCGGTGGAGTTGCAGCTCGGGGCTGTCTCTACCGTGATATCGTAACTGCCCGCGGGCAGGCCGTTGGTGAAGGTCGCGGTCAGCTGGGTGTCGCTGGTGACATCCACGGTGTCAGCCGCGGTGCTGCCCGCCGTCACGGTGGTGCCCGGCGCGAAATTCGTCCCCGTGATGGTCAAAGTGGTCGCGGTGTCGCTGCAGATTTCGCTCGGGAGAACGCTGGCAATCGTGGGCGGGCCGACAATGCGGAACAGCGTGGAGTCCGATGCGGCGCAACCGCTATCCGCGGGATCCGGGTTGGTGACCGCGATCGCAACGTCGCCCACAGCAACCGTGTCAGAATCGATGCTGACGTGGAAGCGGGTGCACGACTGCACCATCATGCCCGCGACGTCGACCGCGGTACAACCACCGATTCCGGTGGGGGTCACATCGTTGCCGGCGACTTGCACCGTGAAATCGGTTCCATCAACTCGCAGGAAGCCGGTCCCTTGCACGATCACGTCGTAAGCGCCGCTGTTGACACAAGCGTTAGTCGGTTGCGCGGAGGTGATCGTCAACTCGGGTGGAACCGTGAGCACCATGGTGTCGATGATGGCGCAGCCGGCTGGGTCCGGATTCTTGATCGCCACTTCGGTGTCACCGGGGGCCAGCGTTCCCATGGGAACAGCCAGCGTCATCGCCGTGCACTTGGAAACATTGGACAGACCGTGCACCGCCACTGGAGTGCAGTCCGCATCATCAATCGTACCAGTGACCGCAAAGCCGTCGAGTGTGACAGTGGGGATCTGATTACCCACCTTGAGCAAGTTCGTTCCGGTGAGCACAATTGAACGACTCTGGTCGTCCGTGCACACCAGCGCCGGCGTCGCGGCGGTCACGCTGGGCCCATTGACGACCGTCAACAGATCGCTTTGGGTGTCAGAGCAGCCCGCGGGATCGGGATTGGTCACCATCACATCCGGAGCGCCGATGTCCAATCCGTTCTTTGCGACAGTGACGGTCAGCTTGCTGCACTTCTTGACCATCAATCCTTGAACCGCGAGATCCACGCAGTCGTTATCGTCCACCGAAACGGCGGTTGCTGGCAGATCCGTGCCGGCAATGGCCACCGTGGGCAACTCGCCGTCGACGGTCAGGAAATCGGTGCCGACAATATCGAGCGCCTGCATGTGGTCATCGACGCAGATCAGGGGCGGCACGACATCCGTCACCGTGGGGGGCGGCACAATGGTGAGGGCGACCGAGTTCGACACTTGGCACCCTGCTGGGTCGGGATTGACCACGACGATATCCGGATTGCCCTCCATCAACGCGTCTTGCGGCACGGTGATGCTGAGCGCTTTGCAGGTCTTCACCGAATGCCCCATGGTGGGCAAATCGTCGCAGGTTCCCACTGAATCAACCGGGAAGGCGCTGCCGCCGATCGTCACGTTGGGATTCGTACCGTCGATCTGCAGGAAGGCGCTGCCCTCGATCGTGAACGATCGGGCTCCTTGGGCCACGCAGGCGAGGGGATCGACCACGCGAGTGATCACGGGTGGCGGAACGACACGCAGGTTAACTGTTTCTTCGCTAGTGCAGGCGGCTGTCTCGGGGTTCTTCACCGTGAGTGCCGGGTAGCCCGGGTCAACTGAATCCTTGGCTAAGGTGAGCGTGGCGCCCGTGCAGTACTTGGCGCTGAGGCCTTCGTGATGAATGTCGGTGCAACCCGTGAGCGAATCCGGAGTAACTCCTGTGGCGACATTTTCGATATCGAGTGTGGGCTGGGCGCCTTCCACTTCGAGCAACGTTGTGCCGGAAATATCAATGGTTCTTGCCCCTTGCGCGAGGCAGGTGATCGTTGGGGTTACCGTTGTCAACTCCGGCTTATCGACAATCGCCAGCGCGCGTGGCTCCTTTGTCTGGTTGCCATTCGGGTTGTCGACCTGCACGTCGTACAAGCCAACGGGGATTTCCCCCTTGTGGTGAGGAGCGAGGGTCACCTCTTGGTTAATGGCGAATTGCAACTGTTTCTGACTGCTCCAAGAAAGCAGCGACAGATTGGTAGGATCGTCCGGGTTGCCGCTGTAGACAATCTTACTGTCATCGCCCGCGCCCCCATCGAGCGCGTGCGCCTTCAGCAGCGTCACTGTGGGGAGAGCTACCTTCGGATCTTTCGGGATATCGATGGCAATGGGCGAGAAATTCTGGCCGTGAACGGTGACATCCGTGGTCAGTTGGGCCCGGCAGGCAATCCCTGGGTCGATGGGCAACGCATTGTGGGGTTTTTCAATGCTCGGTGTAGGCCCCGTCACCTTGCTAGTGCACGCAGATGTCGAGAAAAGCAATGTCGCGAGTGCACACCAAGCTAAGGTTCTCATGGTTGGGAGCCCACCCTTCCGTAGCGCCCGCAAATTACGCTTCGTTGTAAGTCATGTCCAGCGTTTGCGCTGTTGTGAACCCACGTTAATGCTGTGAAGCGGCGTCTCGTCGCGCCTGAGCGTCGGCGCGGTGTTGTGCGGCCGCTGCGCGATGTTGATCCGCTGTGGCCCGATGTTCGGCTGCGTCCGCGCGTCGCTGCGCGGCCGCGGCCCGGTGCTCGTCAGCTGCGGCCCGATGGTCATCGGCGGCGGCATGCTCACGGGCTGCGGCGCGACGCTCTTGTGCGGCCGCCTTGTGAGCTTCGGCGTCAGCGCGGTGTTGTTCGGCGCTCGCGCGTTGGTCTTGAGTGTCGGCACCGTCGTCGCCCCCGGCGCCATGCTGACCCCGATGCGCCTGGCCAGCCTCGCGGTGCGCATTGTCGCGCTGATTCGCATGATGCGAGTCATGTTTGGCGGCTTGGGCTGCCCGGTGTGCGTCGCGGCGCGCGTGGGCTGCGGCGACACGTTCGCGCGCTGTATCTGACGCTTGGTCGGGAAGCGTTACCAGCGGCAGATCGTGGTGCTCATGGGTTGCCGCACCCGCCGCGTCGCCGTCATCATCGCTCGCATCGTCGCCGGTGTCCCCTGCGCCGTCCTTGTGGCCGCCTGCGGTGTCGCCAGCCGCATGGTCACCAGCCGGATGATCACCAGCGGAATCGTCGCCGGCGGAGTCGTCGCCAGCAGAATCATGCCCTGTGGAATCATCTCCTGCGGGGGCGTCAGCAGCGAAAGCAGACCCCGCCAACGCAAGAGTGGCTAAAACGGAGGCAATGCTGAGTGAACGAGACAAGCGCATAAAGACTCCTTAACTTGGGGACAGAACCTGTGAAAAAAGCCGATTTTCTGGCGGTTCTTACGTCAGACGCAGTGCCGGCTGGCGAAGTTCCAGAAAGTCGTTTTGCATCACCAGCGCATACAAGATCGCGGGGCCCACATGTAGGTGGATAGATTACCTTGTCAGCCAAGGCAACGGGAGGGGAACGCTGGCGTTGCGGGGGTGGCGACTTGCACTCGCAGTTTAACTTCGGAACTTTATCTCGGATCGCGTCGTCCGACCTCGATCTATTAACTCTTACCCCGGGAAGAGGTTGAAACCCCGGAGGATGAGCAAGTGGAACCGTATCATCCTCGGGCAATCTTCGGGTGTTTGCTGCCATTGATCGTATTCTGCAGCCATTCAGCTGCTGCGCAGGGCCAGCTGTCGATCGCGACGGGTGCGCTCATCTCACGTGATAATGAAGGCTATCAGTCGGACCGCTATCAGCTCGGCCTGAACCGTGAGGCTCCTAGCGACGGCGAACATCTGACCGTGCGTTGGCACACCTACTCACTTTCTCGTCAGTTGGTGGGCATCAGCCCGTTCGCGGGTTACGAGCCGAGTGCAGAACTTGGCGGGCACCTGCTTTACGAGCTCTGGTGGCTGGAGGCAGGCGCGGGCTTTCAGGGCAAACTAGCGCTGCACAGCACCACGGGCGAGGTCGTGCTCGCTCGCGCGATCCCCAGTGGGAAGAACACGTTCACCCCGCGGGTTGAAGTCGCTCGAGAACCGCTGGCCATGACCCCACTGCCGCTTTCGCTCGGCCTGCTCAGTGATCGCGCTGAAGCGTTGCTCGCATTCCGTTCGCCCCAGTGGATGGGTGAGGGCGGAGTGCGTGTTGATTTCTGGGACTCGGATACGGCGCCAGGTCGCACGCAAAACCCCGCGCTCGCTACAATTCCCAACAATCGAATCACGAGTTTGCACGGTTACGGCCTCAGCACATGGGATTCTTGGTTCAATTGGGGTGCTGCCGCGAAAGTGGCGTGGGCGAGCCACAACACCATGCTCATGACTCAAGTTCAGCCTTCCGCCGCTTACACGTGGTACCCTGCAAGTGCGCCTCCGTTCGCTTGGGAAGCTGCCGCCGTCGTACAGGCGAAGGGCGATATTGTCAGTTCACTGGGGGCCTCGTTCCAACTGCAGCTTCCCCTCATCTCTCAGGAGACGCGTCAATGGGAAACTCTGCGCCGTACGTACTGGGGTACTGCGCCATTTGAGGCTAAGCTTCAGGTCAATTGGGCGGTGGTGCCCACGACCACAGTGCACCTAAATGCTCAAGCCTATGCCCGACCTTGGGAGAATTGGAACGCATTGGGCAGCGCAGGATACCGCCAAGGCTCTGTTGAGTTGGCGATTGAAACGAGCATTTAGAACGAGGCGATTCAGAGCAAGGCCATTTGGAATGAGGCAATGACCGATGAATATCTCTATCCGTGATATGCAAGTGGTGATTCTATGTGGGGGTCAGGGCACGCGCATCCGCGCCGTGGCGGAAGATCGACCCAAGCCAATGATCGCCGTGGGTCGTGAGCCAATCCTCTGGCACATCATGAAATATTACCACGCGTTCGGCGTGCGTCGCTTCGTGCTGGCGTTGGGTCACCAGGGTGAAAAGATCGTCGACTATGTCGCGAATTATCGCTTGCTTCATCACGATTTTACCATGAATACCCGTGACAGCTCCGCCCGCCTTTTTCACGAACATGAAGGCGTACCCATTGAGGATTGGGAAGTGACCCTGGTACACACCGGAGAGGACACGATGACGGGCGGACGAATCAAACGGATCGCTCGGCACCTTCAGGGCGAAGTATTCTTCGCAACTTATGGTGATGGTCTGTCCACGGTAAACCTCAATAAACTATTGGAATTCCACCAGAATCACGGACGCACCGCGACTCTCACTGGCGTCCATTTGCCCACGACATTTGGCATCGTTGAGGCGAGTGAAGAAGGAGTGGTGGGCTCGTTCCGCGAGAAGCCGACCATGAACGGGTACATCAACGGCGGATTCTTTGTGTTCAACCGCGCAATCTTGAACGAGATCGCGGGCGACGAAACGATACTCGAAGAGGACCCATTCCGCGCCCTGATCAGCAAGAACCAGCTGTGCATGTTTCGCCATGACGGATTTTGGCACTGCATGGATCACTACAAAGACTATGCCTCGCTGAACAAGCTGTGGAGTAACGGTGATGCGCCGTGGAAGATCTGGTGAACGATCTTCACAGCGTGCAGAGATTGACAACGGAAAT
>DATJEQ010000266.1:0-12967 GCA_035496495.1 Polyangiaceae bacterium | reverse complement strand
TCGAGCGGGCGGGTGAGGTGATTGGCGGTGCGGATCTCGCCGCCTGCTCCGGATTCTTGTGGGTGAAGGATGAGGCCGTGCGCGAGCGCTTGCTCAGCAAGAGGCAGACAGCGGATTTGTTCCTCGATGCGTCGCCGCGCGAAGGGCTCTTGATCGCGCCGCTGATCGATTTTGACAAGCTGGTGAGGCATTGCCGCGCCATCGGCGTCGAAGTGATGCGGGATGGTCAGGTAGTGCGCACGGGGTCAACCGCGCCCCCTCCCTCGCGCAGCGGTTCGGCACCGCGGGGGCCTCGTCGCCAAAGCGCCGCGGCGATTGCGGCCCTGCGCCGGGCCGCGGCTAAGCGGTGAGCCAAACCGCAGGCAGCTCGCGGGGGCGGGTCATTTTGCGCTAAGGGCGCGAAAATCAAGGTTAAGTGCACGTGGGGAGGCCCGCCCCGTTGCATTTACGACCACTTCTGCGGCGAACGGAGCCACAAACCCAGAGATTCTGGACATTGATCAGTCTGGAGTCATGGGCGGCCCATGAGCGAAGATACGGCAACAGGGTGGGGCCGGGTTGAGCTTTGGGTGCACAGCAGACTGAGGCATTGGTGGCTGAAGAGACGGTGAGACAGAAATTAGCGAGCGTTTCCGAACGCATCCCTCAGCTGGTCAAGTACGAGCTGCTGGAAGAGATCGGTCACGGAGGCATGGCCACTGTCTACCGCGCGAGAGATCGCCGACTGGGGCGTGAAGTGGCGATCAAGCTGATCCACCCGCACCTGCGGCAGAATCCCGAAGTGGCGGCGCGCTTTATCAGTGAGGCGAAGACCGTCGCTAAACTGCGTCACCCGAACATCGTTGAAGTGTACGACGTTTCTGACAGCGGCGAGGACGAACGCTATTTGGTGGTGGAGTTGATCCGTGGCGTGACGCTCCGACAGCTGCTCAGTGAGCACCAACGTCTGCCCGTCGAGGTCGCCGTGGGCGTGGCGCTGGAGCTCGCCTTGGCGCTGGAGCATGCGCACAAAGAGGGCGTGATCCACCGCGACATCAAGCCCGAAAATGTGTTGGTGGAAACTGCAACCGGCGGCGGTACTTCCGCTGTGCGGGTGATGCTGACGGATTTCGGCATTGCCAAGTTGTTGGACGCACAGGGCATTACCTCGACCGGGCAAGTGCTCGGTTCGCCCGCGCACATGGCCCCCGAACAGATCGAAGGGGCGGCGGTTGATGTGCGCGCCGACGTGTTCGGCCTGGGTGTGCTGCTTTACGAATGCTTGGTGGGGCACTTGCCCTTTGACGGCAAGAACCCAGCCCAGGTGTTGCGCGCGGTGCTGGAAGGCACGTTCATCCGGGCCGACAAAGAACGCCCCGAAGTGGGGTCGCGATTCGCATTGCAGGTGAGCAAAGCGCTGGCCCGTGACGTGGATCGCAGGTTTGCCTCAGTGAGTGATTTCGCCGCGGCGCTGCGCAATGAATTGAGTGCGCTGCAGTTCGACTCGACTGAAGGCGAAGTGGCACAGTTCGTCTCTAGTCCCGCCAGTTATCTGACGGCTTACCCAGAACGCATCGTTGAGCGGCTGGTCACGGCAGGCGAATTGGCGCGTAAGAATCGCCAGGTAGCCCTGGCAACGGCCCATTTCAATCGCGCGCTCGCTTATCGCCCGGGAGACCCACAGCTGCTCGCGCGAGTCAGCGGCCTCGCGCGGCGCAAGCGATTCTCGTCGTTGCTGCGCGGCGGTGTGGGGCTCGGCGCATTACTGGGGGCCTGTGCGTTGCTCGGATTTCAGGGCTGGTCGCTGTGGCTTGCAGCGCACGCACCCACGGTTCAGTCCACCGCCACACCTGTGCGCCCGGTGCAAGCGCCGGCTGCAGCTCCTCCCGTTGTTGCCGATCACGACGCCGTTGAAGCGGAGCGCCCTAAGAAACCAAGCGCCCGGGTGAATGCCAAGCCGGTTTCGTCGCAAGCGCGGCGCAAGGTTGAAGTGCGGATCACCGGCGCAATGGGTGGCACGTTGAAGATCGACGGCCAGCCGAAGGAGTGGTTCGGCGCACAACATGAGTTGCAAGCGGGCGAGCATATTTTCGAATTTGTTCCCCCCGACGAGACCTGCTGCGTGCCTGAGACGCAACACGTGCTTATCGAAGAAGGGGACGGCGTGCAGCAGGTTGTCGGCCACCTCGCGTTTCGCCCGGCGACGCTCGAGGCGCCCAGCAAGCTCGGTCTAGAGGTGCGTTGCCCGACGCTTTTCCCCGAGGTGCTGCGCGCGCCGGGTGAGCGTTCGATCCCAATGGGGCATGCCAGTGCAAGCGGCAGTTGCACCTTAACGATCCCCGGTGAAGGTTCCGTTCCGGTAGAAAAAGCTGTTACGCTGAGGGCTGGGCAAAGTACCCAGCTTTCCTGGCCGTAACCGCCTTTGACCGGGATGACTCAGACGAAAAACGCAATTCGATCAGCAAGATGGCTATCGCTACTGCTGATGCTCTGGCCCCGAATCGCGTCGGCTCAATCGGCGTCTGCGCCTTCGGCCACATCAGCGCCCGCGTCAGCGCCCACACCGGGGTCGCATTCCCCCGCCGCCGCAACGGCAGAGCCCAGTTCGTCAGCGCCTGGGTCGTCCGAGCCATCGGCAGATCCGAATGCGTCGCCCGCAGCGGCGGCAGATTCGGTGGATCTGGATGAGAACGCTGCTTTCGCCCGCGCCCGCGCCTTCTATGAAGCCAGCGATTACAGCAACTGCGAGCAAGCGTTCAGCGCGCTGCTTCGGGTGGGGGCGCGCAACCGGCCCAGCACGAGGGAAGCACTGGAGCAAGCGCGCATCTACCACGCCGCATGTTTGGTGGCGGAAGGCAAACCGCGCGACGCCGATGAGCAGTTGCAAGTCGCCATTCGCGACAACCCGCTGATTGAAGCGCCCGATCCGTTGATCTTCCCTCCACCCTTTGTGGATCGGTTCTTTGCGGTGCGCTCGCGCCTACTCGCCGAAATTCGCAGAGCGGAGGAAGAACGCGTGGGGCAACTGCGTCGTCAAGCCGAAGCCGGCAAGCAGCAGGACGCAGCAATGCAGGCCAGAATTGCAGAGCTTGAACAGGTGACGCGCCACGAATCCGTGGTGCAAGAGAACAGCCGGTGGTTTGCGGCCGTGCCTTTTGGTGTTGGGCAATTTCAAAATCGCGAGCCGGCCCTCGGTTGGCTGTTTCTCACCAGCGAAGTGTTGCTCACGGGCGCCGCAACGACGGCCGTTTCCATTCAACTGGGCCTTCACGCCCAAGCCAATGGCGGCACCAGCAATAAAGACACAGCGGAAATCAATCGCCGCCTGCGTTTCGCACACAAAGTAGAGCTGATTTCTTTAGGGAGTTTGTTGGGGGTAACGGCGCTGGGCATTCTCCAGGCCGAGTTGGCCTTCGAGCCAGAGTTCCGTTTGCCCGATCGCGTGCGCAAAGTCGAAAAAGCGTCCGTGAAGCCCACCCTGACTCCCACCGTAACGCCCACCACCGGCGGCGCTGTCTTCGGGTTGAATGGGACGTTTTAGCTATTGGGTTTTGCGGAAGGCGGCGATCCAGAAGCCGGCGATGCGGTTGAGAGGGGTGTCGCTCAGGGCGACTTCAGCGGATTTCCACAGAGGGCCAAGGCCCGGAATGCGGAAGACGTGGGCGCTGGGGATGGTGATGCGCAGGCCGCGCGAAGCGATGAATTGACAGCCTTCTGGGCACAGCTGTTCGATCACGGTGCCGGGTGAATCGTAGCGGGTGAACACATTGGTTTCGTTGGCTCCGTCGGCGATCTTCCCCTTGGGGCCGTAGCGCTTGACCAAACCGCGCAGGCTGTGCGGATTGTAGAACTCTGCAATCACGACGCCTTGCGGCCGCGTCACTCGCGCCATCTCCGCTAACGCAGCCTCGATGGGCGGAATGTGCGCCAGCACCTTGAACGAGCAGGTCACATCGAAGCTGTTCGATTCAAACGGCAGCTCAGTGGCTGAGCCGAGTTGCACTTTGAGGCCGCGCTCGCGCGCCTTCTGCAGCATGCCCTCCGAAATATCGATGCCTTGGGCGCTCTTGGCAAACTGGACAATGCGTTCAAGCACGAGCCCGGTACCGCAACCCACTTCCAGCACATCGCCCCCTGTGCCAAAACGCCGCACCATTTCGCTTTCCAACTGATCCAAGAGATCGTGGTAGCCGCCTGGATCGCGCCCCCCGCGGTGCTTTTCGTAACCCTGGCTGAAGGCGTCGTAGTACGATTTGTTAGCTGAGTCGCTGCCGGTTGCGTCCATCGATGTTTCGACCTTTAGGGCGCACTATACAACTCCCGATGAAGCCAGGCGATCATCCAGATTTCTTCCGGCTTGCGCCGCCCGCGGGGCGGAGTCGCGAAAGCAGCATTGTGCTCGATGCCCGAGGTCGCTTTTGGCACGAGGGTGCGTTGATTGAGCACCCCGGCGTTGCGCGCGCTTTCGCCTCGTGGATCCGGCGTCACCCTGACGATGGGCGATACATTTTGAGCAATGATTACGATTGGACCTACATCACGGTTGAAGATGCGCCGGTGTTTGTGGTCGCAGTGAGTGGGGCCCCTCCGGCGTTGCCGGTGCTGGAGCTCTCCACTGGCGAATCCGAACTTCTGGATCCGGCATTGAGCTGGGTCGGCAAAGACGACGGACTGTACACCAAGGTCCGCGCCGGCTCGCTGACCGCCAAGTTCACTCCGGCTGCACAGCTGGCATTGGCGCCGTTTCTGCCTCTCCCAATCCCTCTCCCGGGTTGATTTCTTGGGGGAAAAACCGTCTCATTAGGCCAGGAGGCCGACTGCTTGCGGTACGGCGAACGGTAGAGTAACGTGCGCCGCGACCGTTTGGTTGAGCGCCTAGGTTGGCTCCCCGTTTGGAGGGCTTTCCAATTCGCGCCGGGCTGTGGAACAGCACGCGCACGTCGGTGTTCTCTGGGTGGTCGATCAGGGTATCTCCATGTTTGCGCACGAAAAACTCAACGGGTTGGACCGTTCCCAGGTGATGGGAGCGATCGAGCCGGTATTGCGTGCGCACAACGTCGAGGGCGTCGAACTCGTGTGGCGCACCGATTCGCGTGGCTGGCTCTTGTACATCACCATTGAATTGCCGAATCGTTCGCGGCCCGGCGAAGGGGTGACGCTCGATCTTTGCAGCGAGATCTCGCGCGATCTCTCCGCTGCGCTGGACGTGGCGGATGCAATTCCGGTGGCTTACCGCTTGGAAATTGGCTCCCCTGGGTTGGATCGCGCGTTGTACACGCCCGCTGATTATCATCGATTTCGCGGTCAACTCGCGAAGTTCAAGCTCAAGCACCCCATGAACGGTCAATTCGTGGTGCAAGGCGTGCTGTTCGGCGTCGACGATGCCGGGCGCGTGGTGCTCAGCACGGATCAAGGGGAAATCTCAATCGAGAGCACAGAAGTGGATTCTGCCCGACTCGTTCTGGATGTGAAAACGGTGGGCTTTGGTGGTTCGAAAAAGGGATCAGGGCGTAAGCGCGCCCGAGCAATGGGCCGCCGTTGAGCGGCAACTGAAAGTGACGAATATGGCAAAAGCAGCAGCATCAGAGGGCTTCGAGGCAAACTTGGGCGTGATCATCGATCAAGTCGCGCAGGAAAAGGGCATCGAACGGCGCATCTTGGTGGAAACGATGGAAGCGGCCATCTTGAAAGCGGCGCAGGCTGCCTTTGGGCAAGGTCGCGAACTGGAAGCGCGTTTCAACAGCGAATCCGGCCAGATCGATCTGTTCCAATACATGACCGTCGTGGAAGAGGTCGCCGATCCGGAGCGCGAGATCCAGTTGTCGGTTGCCCAGAAAGTGGGGCTTGAAGCAGAGCTGGGCGAAGAGCTGGGGTTCCAGGTGTTCTGGCACCCGCGTGACGCGGAGAAGGCTCGTCAGCAGGACAAGGATTTCGGCGCGGTGCTCGATATGAAGCAAGCCCGCAGCACTTTCGGTCGCATTGCGGCTCAAACGGCCAAGCAAGTGCTGCTGCAGCGCGTGCGCGATGCCGAGCGCGACCTGATTTACGAAGAGTTCAAGGATAAGAAGGGGCAGCTGATCCGGGGCATGGTGCGCCGCTTCGAAAAGGGTCACAACCTGATCGTCGATCTCGGGCGCACCGAGGGGATTCTGCCGTACCGCGAACAGACGCCGCGGGAGACGTATCGCCCCGGTGATCGCATCGTTGCCTACGTGAAGGACATCGATCGCGAAGCCCGTGGGCCGCTGGTGTTACTCAGTCGCAGCGATCCGCATTTGGTTGAAAAGCTGTTCGAGGTCGAAGTGCCGGAAATCGAGCAAGGCATCGTGCGCATCATGGGGGTCGCTCGCGAGCCTGGATCGCGCAGCAAGATCGCAGTGGGCACTCGCGATTCGGATGTGGATCCCGTGGGCGCCTGCGTGGGCATCAAGGGCTCACGCGTGCAAGCCGTAGTGCAAGAGCTGCGCGGTGAGAAGATCGACATCGTGCCGTACGATCCGGACGTGGCGCGCTACATCATCGCTGCGATTCAACCGGCGGACGTTAATAAGGTCATTGTGGACGAAGCCGACAACCGCATGGAGTTGGTGGTGCCCGACGAGAAGCTGTCGTTGGCGATCGGTCGCAAAGGGCAGAACGTGCGGCTGGCTTCCCAACTCACCGGCTGGAAGCTCGACATCATCAGCGAGAGCAAATTCAAAGCGATTGAAGAAGAAGCGCTGGCGGCGTTCACGCAGATTGAAGGCGTCAGTGCCGACATCGCGCGGGCGTTGTATCGTCTGGGCTTCCGCGCTCTGGAAGAAGTCGCTGAAGCGGGCGCTGACGAATTGGCGTCGGTTGACGGCGTTGGCGATCTGGCGGCCGCACAAGGGCTGAAAGAGCGCGCTCTGGTGACCATGGAGCGCCTGCGTGGCGAGCGCATCCACGAAGCATCCACTCGCGTGGAACCACCGACTGATCGCGAGATCTTGCGCATGGTGCGCGGTGTGGGTTTGCGCACTCTGCAATTCTTGGAAGAGGGCGGGTACCGCTCCGTGCACGACATTGCGCGCGAAGATCCAGATCGCCTCTCGATCAAGACGGGCCTGTCGAACAAGAAAGCACGCCTGGTGCAAGAATATGCCCAGCTTTTCCTGAGCAAAGAGTGGCCGCAGATTGAAGCGGCTCGGGCGCGGATTGTGCCGCCCGCGCCGGCCGCCGCAAGCGCAGCCGGAGAAGCGGCACACTGACATCTCGTTTGCTCCAAAGGTCTGTTCAAATTGGTGCCTCACCCTATGCAAGAATCCAATCCCTCCGCAGCCAATCAGCCCCCTGAGCAAGGTCGGGTTGATTCGCGCGGGCGTGTGCGCACCTGCGTGGGGTGTCGTTCGCAGGAAGACGCCGAGCAAATGGTGCGTGTGCTGCGATCGCCCGGACAATCGGCGCCCGACGCCTCGGCAGCGGATCAATTGGCGGTCGATTTAGGCAACAAGTCCTTCGGACGAGGCGCCTGGGTGCACCCGCGGATCAGTTGCATTGAACAAGCCTGCAAGGGGGGCTTTCAGCGCGCGTTCAAGGCATCGCTGTCGATCGATGCAGCACAGGTTGTGACGCCGCTGCGTCAGGCGGCTGAGCGTCGCATCGCGGCGCTGCTCCACGGCGCGCGTGGGTCGCACAAGCTCACATTGGGCAGCGACGCCACGTTAGCGGCAATCGCTGAGGGCAAGGCCGCTCTCGTATTGTTAGCTGCGGATTCGGCAGCGGCCGAGCGCGGTCTATTCAGCAACTTGTTCACTCAAGGGCGCCTGCGAGTGTGGGGAAGCAAGGCGCAGCTCGGCAGCGTCTTTTTGCGGGATGCCGTTGCGATAGTGGGGGTTTGTGACATGGGTTTCGCTCGCGCGCTGGTGCGAGCGGTGGATTGTGCAGTAATTCCGCTGCGTTCAGTGGTTAGTGGTTCGATGGAGGTTCGATGAGCAGCAAGCCGCGCGTTTACGAGGTCGCACGCGATCTCGGGTTGGACAACAAGGCCGTGGTGGCTTTGTTTCAGTCGGTGGGCGTGACCGAAGTAAAGAATCACATGAGCGCGGTCGCACCGGAGCAGGTCGAGCGCGTCAAGCGCCACCTTGAGAAGCAGAGTGCAGGCGCCGTGGTTGAAGAGCGCATCAGCGCAACGGTGATCAAGCGTCGCACCAAAGTGCGTCCAGAGGGTCAAGAACCGCAGCCCTCAGCCCCACACGCGGATGTGCCCTCGGCGCCGCGTGCCGCTCCGCCCTCGTCGGCGGTCGCTGCACCAGTACCCGTTCCACCGAGCGCTCCTGCTGCGGCACCCGCGGCAGTGCCCGCGCGTCCCGCTCCGTCAGCGCCGGTTGCCGCTGTCCCCGTCGCTCCTGCTGCTCAAGTTCAAGAAACGAAAGCTGCCAAGAGTGCTCCGGCGCATGAAGTAGCCGCGCCCGTTGCCCGCCCCGTCGAGCACGCTGCGCCCGCAACGCCCGCGCAGCCGGCAGTCACCAAGCCCGAGCCAATTGCCGCCCGCGCCGAGCCGCCGCCTGAACAACCCAAGCGGCCCACGCCGCCACCCGAAGCGGCGCGCCCATCGAGCCCACCCAAGACGGGGATCGATGTGTGGGAGGGGCGCCCCGGTGTGCCCATGCCTCAAGCGCGGGTCTCGCCGCGTCGTGTTCAATACGACGCCAAGAGCGGCACTTCGGGCGCCGTGGGCGGCGCGCGCCGCTCCGCTCCGGTTTCGGTGGCAAGCCCCATGCCCGGTGGGCCACGCATGCAACGCGGCGGCCCTCGTCGCGGCATTGGTTCGCTGGCAACGCGCAGGCCCGGTGCCGCACCGGTCACCCAAGAGCGTTCCGCTCACAAGAAAGTGATCAAGATCGAAGAGTCGATCGGGTTGCAGGCGCTAGCGGGAAAGATCGGCGTGAAAGCCGGCGAAGTACTGATGAAGCTGCTCAGCCTCGGTATGACTGGGGTCAACATCAACACCACGCTCGATGCCGACACCGCGAAGATCGTCGCCAACGAATTCGGTTGGGAGGTCTCTGACGTCGCGGTCAGCGAAGAAGATCAGTTGGCCCTTGCCCAAGGGTCGGAGGAAGCGACGGACGATGGCGGCGCCATCCCCAGGCCTCCAGTGGTCACGGTCATGGGGCACGTGGATCACGGAAAAACGAGCTTGCTCGACCGCATTCGCAAGACGCAAGTGGCCAGCGGCGAGGCCGGTGGCATCACCCAGCACATCGGCGCCTATTCAGTCGACACGGCCAAGGGCAAGGTGACCTTTCTGGACACTCCGGGTCACGCCGCCTTCACGGCAATGCGCGCACGCGGCGCGCAGACGACCGACGTGGTGATCCTGGTGGTTGCGGCGGACGATGGCGTGATGCCGCAGACAAAAGAAGCGATCGATCACGCGCGTGCGGCCAAGGTGCCCATAGTGGTCGCCGTCAATAAGATGGACAAGCCCGAGGCGCAGCCTGAGCGCGTGCGTCGCGAGTTGGCCGATCAGGGCCTGGTGCCCGAAGAGTGGGGCGGCGAGACGCTGTTCTGCGAAGTATCGGCGCAGACTGGGGCCGGCATCGACAAGCTGTTGGAAAGCCTGGCGCTGCAAGCTGAGTTGCTCGAATTGCGCGCCAACCCAGATAAGGCGGCGAGCGGCGTGGTGATCGAAGCCAAGTTGGATCGCGGTCGCGGGCCCGTCGCAACCATTTTGGTGCAAGATGGCACGCTCAGTCGCGGCGATGTCGTACTCGCGGGCAGCGCATTCGGCAAAGTCCGCGCGCTATTGGATGATCGTGGACGACAGCTCGGCAGCGCAGGCCCCTCGGTGCCGGCGGAAGTGATCGGCTTGGACGATGTGCCCAGCGCCGGTGATCCAGTGCACGTGATCAAAGATCTGAAGATGGCGCAAGAGATTGCCTCAACGCGCAAGACCAAGGAGCGCCACAGCGCAATTCCTGCCAACATGCGCGTCTCGTTAGAAGATCTGCAAGCGAGGCTGCGTGAATCGAGCCAGCTCGAGTTGAAGGTGATCATCAAGGCCGACGTACAGGGTTCGGTGGAAGCCGTGGTTCAGGCTGTGGGTCAGCTCAGCTCTGAGAAGGTGAAAGTGGGCATCGTGCACGCTGGCGTCGGTGCCATCACCGAGGGCGACGTGAACCTGGGTGTTGCCGCCAAGGCGATCATCATTGGTTTCAATGTGCGTCCGGCCGGCAAAGCGGCAGCGCTGGCTCAAAAGGAAGGCATCGAAATCCGCCACTATAACGTGATTTACGATGTCTCTGACGACATCAAGAAAGCGATGGAAGGGCTGCTGGCGCCCACTTTGGTGGAAAAGCCGATCGGCACCGCCGAAGTGCGCCAAGTGTTCAAGCTCTCCAAGGCGGGCGTGGTTGCCGGCTCCATGATTGTGGCCGGCGTGGCTCGACGCAACGCACTGGTGCGCGCTTTCCGCGACGACGCTCAGGTGTGGGAAGGCAAGCTGGAAGGGCTACGGCGCTTCAAAGAGGACGTGCGCGAAGTGCGCGAAGGGCTCGATTGCGGTATTTCTCTCGCCGGTTTCCCCGAGGTCAAAGAGGGCGATCGCTTGGAGATGTTCGAAGTACAGGAAGTGCGTCAGTCGCTCTGACCATGCGCGTGGGCATAGCTCGCATCGTCTTACAGATCCCCGGGGCCCGTACGCTCAAGGATCGCCGGCAGGTTGTGCGCAGTTTTAAGGACAAGGTGAGAGCCCACCAGCCCGTGTCTATTGCGGAAGTGGGTGACGCCAACCGGCTCCAATGGGCCACGTTTGGCGTGGCGGTGGTCTCCGGTGAGAGCGAAATCTGCCAATCCGTGCTGGCGGCGGTGGTCTCAATGGCCGAACGACACCCGGACTCTGTGTTGAACGACGTGAACACCGAGGTGATCGCACTGGGTGATGACGGGCGCGGCATCGGGTCGAGCCACGCTCCACGCAAGTTGCTGCAAATCGAACCGGTGGTACGACAGAAGAGAGGGAACCATGAGTGAGGGTCGCAGGCCCGCGCGCGTGGCGGAGCGAGTGAAAGAATACCTGGCGGAGTGCATCCAGCGCGATCTGTCCGATCCGCGCCTGATGGGCGTCGGCATCACCCGTGTTGAAGTTCCGCCGGATCTGTCGGTCGCTATTGTCTACGTGCGTCATTATTTTGGAGGTGATACTCCCAATGCACGCAAGAACGCGGTGCGGGCATTGCACAGTGCGGGTGGTCGGCTGCGGCGCGGTCTGGGCCCAGCATTGGGCGTGAAAAGGCTCCCTGAGCTGCGCTTTGAATACGACACTGGGCCAGACGCCACGCGTCGCGTGGAAGAACTTCTGCACGAAATTCACGGCGAGCATGAGCCGGGCGGCAAGGCGAACTGAGCCTTTTGGGGGATTATTTCTGCGCCTTCCGTGTTGATCGCGTGCGTGGTAGGATTTGATTAGCATTGGCTTGAGGAGCACCGCTTGAGTTCGACGCTGATTGAAGTGCGCAACCTTGAGAAGACCTTTCGCATCGGTTTCTGGATGCGGCGGGTCAAAGCGGTGCGCGGCATTTCATTTTCCGTGCAGCGTGGGGACATCGTCGGATTTCTGGGGCCGAACGGTGCAGGGAAGACAACCACGATTAAGATGCTCACGGGCCTGATCGCACCCACGGGGGGCGAAGCCAAGGTGTTCGGTGACTCGATTCCCAGCGTGAACGCCATGAAGCGGCTCGGCTTCATGCCGGAAAATCCCTACGTTTACCCGTACCTTTCGCCGCGGGAATTCGTTGAGATGTGCGGGCGCCTCTCCGGCTTGAAAGGCAAAGCGCTGCGTGATCGGGCGGACGCAGTGCTGAATCAAGTGGGCATTGCGTATGCGGCGGAGCGACCCGTGCGCCGTTTGTCAAAAGGCATGCTCCAACGCACCGGCTTGGCCGCAGCATTGGTTTCGGATCCTGAATTGTTGATCTTGGACGAGCCGATGAGTGGACTCGATCCGGTGGGGCGCAAAGAGGTGCGCGACATCATCGTTTCTGAGCGCGCGAATGGTCGCACTATTTTCTTTTCGACGCATATTTTGAGTGACGTCGAGACACTGTGCGATCACGTGATCATCCTGCGTCGTGGGGAAGTAGTCGTATCGGGACGCCTGAACGAGCTATTGCGGCGTGATTTCAAGCGCAGCGACGTTGCGCTCGTTGGAGCAAACGAGGCATTCGAGACCTGGTGCCAAGGTCAGGGCCACCGCACCCAGCGCGTTTCGTCACGCTTGGTGGTCGAAGTGCTGGGTGATCAGAAAGTCGCCCCACTCTTGCAGCACGCGCTGCAAAGCGGCGTGGAGATAGCAGAGGTCACGCCTCGCCACGAAACGCTGGAAGATCTATTTGTAAGAGAGGCAATCGAGGGCAGCGGTGGCGCCGTGCGCGCCGAAGGCGGTCACTGATGAACAAGCGCAAGAACAAGAAGGCGACAAGGACTACAAAATCCCAAAAGGCGAGCCAGGCATCCAAGATCCCCAGTGCACGCACCAGTCGCAGCCCGTCGACACGGATAGAAATCGCGCTGGATCCGGACGTATTCAGCTGGTTTCAGACTCAGGTGATCGCCGCAAAAACCGGCAATTTCGACGATGCCATCAACGAAGCGCTGCGCGGTTTCATCGACAGCCAGCAAGAAGCGCTGCAGCGCGCCGTGCGCAAAATCGTGCGTGACGAACTGCGACAACTCAAACGCTGACTCCCCGCGATCGAGAGATCTAGTGATCGAGTAAGACAAAAGCCGCGGTGGCGACTGCGTGAATGGGCAATAGCATCGCCAACGCGAAGAGAGCATAGCGACCAAAACTGGGCATGGCGTAACCGGCGCGCTCGGCGATGGCCTTCACCATTAAATTCGGTCCATTGCCGATGTAGGTCGTCGCGCCCATCACCACAGATCCGACGCTGAGCGCCGCCAGCTTAATGGGTGCGATGCCCGCGACTAAATCAGCGCCGTGCCCCAAGCCTTGTGCCGCGGC
>DATJEQ010000265.1:0-22357 GCA_035496495.1 Polyangiaceae bacterium | reverse complement strand
GGGCGCATCGCTCGGCTAGCCCGACCAGAATATCTCGCCAGCGGAGCACTGGCCCTGGCTGTGGTGCTGGCGTTTCCCGCGCAAGATGCATTGCGCACCTTTGCGGATCTGGGCAAAATCAGAATTCCAAGTAAAAATACTACCGATGGATACAAGTATTACCGGCGTATCCGTGAGCTGCCCGCTGCTAAGTTGGTGGTCTTCAAGCCGCGCAATGTGGGAGATCGCCATGTTCCGAACTATTACCTCGTGGTGGACCGGCAACCGGATAACGCCGAAATTGACGTGATTTCATTGGATCCAGGCAAAGCGGCTAAGAAAGACGCTCGGCTCGTACAGACATTCTGGCGCGAGCACACGGACGCAACCGTGGTGTTCGATTGGCCAAAAAAGTGCCTACGCGGGGCTTCCAGCCCCAACAGGACAGTGCGCTCAAAGACGCGCTGCTCGCTGATCGTGCCTGAGGTGAAAGGCCCCGAGGAGTTCAACACCCTGCTCGCCAGCCTGGGAGTCACACTTCGGGGTTAACCAGGGCCGCTCAAGATGCGGCCACGATCTCGTCCAACTTGTCGAACGAGCCCGTCCAACCCTGCGTCATGCCGGCTCTGGCTTTGACAAAGGTGGTGAGCTCTTCGCTGCTGACATTGCCGTGCGCCTCCCACGTCACACTCACCCGCGTGCGATCGGAGCTCTCCGCCGTGAGCGTCACGGTGGTCTTCATCGTTTCAGGCCAAGTGGGCGACAGCGGATGCCGCGAGAGCTTTTCATTCTCATCGCAGAATTGTTGGAGGTACACGATACGATTTGGTTTTTCGATCTCCAAATATTCCGCCCGACCGTGCAGCGTCCCGTAAGGAGCGTTCATCACGTAAAAACTGCTGCCGCCCGGCTGAATATTCGCGCGAAAGAATTTCATTTGCGCCCCTGTAGGCGGCAGCCAGCGCGCGACGTGCTCCGGATTCGTCCACAGATCGAAAAGGCGCTCAATCGGCGCATCGAAGCTGCGCGCGATCACGAATTGCTCTTTGCCGGAAATCTCCTTCTCCAAATACTCCGCCAACCTGTCCCATGTGGCGTTACCGCCTGCGCTCTTGATGAAACGACGCGTCTCTTCGGCTTCTTCCACTGTAGCCAGCGTCATGGTCATTTCCATTTTTGTCTTACCTGACGCTTCAGAGAACAGAACCGTCACCCGGAACTTCGCTGGTTGCGTTTCGTTCGCGCCGTGATCGTAGACGAGCTTGCTGCATTTTTCGACCTCGTAGTAGTGCGTGATGTTCGGGTAGTCGATGCCATCTGGCCCGTGCATGGTGTACTTCCAGCTGCCTCCAGGGCGCAGATCTTTGCTATGCGTTGTGATGGTGAAGCCGCGCGGCCCCCACCACATCGCCACCTGTTTTGGATCGGTCCACGCGTCCCACACCGCCTTCACTGGGGCGTCGTACACACGACTGATACGGATCTCGTTACTTTTGCTGTTTGCGGACATGTTGCTTTCCTTTCCTGTGCTTCATCTGTGCCTTTTCTGGCGCGGTGACGATCTTCAAATAGGCCTCCAAACGATCGAAACTCTCTTCCCAAAACGCGCGGTACTGCTCCATCCATGCTGTTGCGTCGCGCAATGACTCGACCTCTAACCGACAGCGACGCCATTGCGCCTGCTTGGCCTTGCTGATCAGGCCCGCCTTCTCCAACACCTGCAGGTGCTTGGTGATTGCAGGTAAGCTCATTGCTTTGCGGAACGGTGCGGCTAAATCCGTCACACTGGCCTCGCCTTGCGACAAGCGCGCGAGCAGTGCGCGCCGGGTTGGATCCGCCAAGGCGCCGAAGGTGAGGCTGAGCTCGTCCTGCATTTAACCGATCCTTTAATTAACTTGTAGGTTAAATTATGATGGGTGTCAAGGCGAGCAAATCCCCATTCGATCTAACCCCCGATTTTCCTAGGAATGCCGAGCACTTGCTCAATCTTGCCTCGGCGCTCCGGAAGCGTCGGATGCGTCGGTTTTCAACTAGCGAAGCACCGGAAAATGCTCCACTGAAGATCCTGTGGCCCGAGCGCATTCAACAGGCTCGCTCGAAAGCGCGCTGACGTACGGCGCGCAAGTGAGCAGCGCACTGATGTGCAGCGCGCTGGCTCTCGCCTGCGACAACACCAAGTTACCTGCCACGAGTTCCGCTTCAAGTAGCTCACCTCCAACTAACACCGGGGGCTCTGCAGCAGCTGGCAGCGCCAACACGCACGGCGGTGCAGCCACTGTTTCAACTGGAGGAACGCCCTCAACCGCAATGGGCGGAGCCCCGATGAGCAGCGGCGGTTTTGCCGGGGAAGGCGCATCGATCACGGCAGGCAGTGCGGGACAATCGACAACAATGATTCCGGACGCCGGGACCGACACCGGTGCACCGCCGATAACTTACCGCACGGATTTTCGCCCGCGAGCTCAAGATGGAATGCCCGTGTTGCAACGTTACTACGATGCGGCCTCTGGACTGTACAACGGGAATTTGTGGTGGACGGGCGCCAATATGCTGGAGGTCACCATCGACTATTCTCGCGAACTCGGGGATATGACGTATGTCGATACGATCGATAACACCTTTGAAAAGGTGAAAGGCGGTTCGTTCCAAGGCTTCGTGAATTTTCTCAATGAATATTATGACGACGAAGGGTGGTGGGCGCTGGCCTGGATCAAGGCTTACGATTTGACGCACAACGCCAAGTACCTCGACATGGCCAAAGTCATCTTCCAAGACATGACCCAGGGCTGGAACCCCAATCATTGCAACGGCGGATTGTATTGGCGCAAAACGGACGAAACGAAAAACGCCATCCCCAATGAACTGTTTCTGACCGTCGCTGCGCGCCTGCACTTGCGTACTGCAAACGACATGGGGACGGGTGGCTTTTTGGATTGGGCACAGCGCGAGTGGGCGTGGTTCAAGGCGTCCGGCATGATCCAAGCTGACAACCAAATTGTTGACGGCATGAACGGACAATGCGCAGTGAGCGGCCCCGCTTACACTTACAATCAGGGCGTGATCGTGGGCGGGCTGGTGGATCTGTGGCGATCCACGGGCGATGCCGCGCTGATGGATCAAGCCGTGGCCATTGCCAGGGCCGCGATCAGTCACCAAACAACACCGGATGGCGTATTCATTGAAGCCGTTTGCGATCCAAACTGCGGCGGAGGGGATGGGCTGCAGTTCAAGGGCATCTTCGCCAGGAATATTGCCTATTTGTACGAAGCAAATCCTTTGCCAGAGCTGCGGGATTTTCTGATTGTGCAGAGCGATGCGATCTGGAACCTGAGTCGCAGCGCGGCCAACGAATTCGGCAAACGCTGGGCAGGGCCATTCGATGAGGCAGATCCATCGCGACAGAGTTCCGCTTTAGACGCCGTGATCGGTGCGGTGCGCGTCGCGAATATGAATTTGGCGCTCACCGGCACAACCACTGGCTCTGTGGGGTGTACTGCACAAGAGGAGGCCGCACGGGCCACCGACGGCAGCTCGCGTTTCGACAGCAAGTGGTGCTCAGCGGGAATGTCGGGGCAAGAACTCACCGTGGATCTGGGCTCGCCACAGCTGATGGTGGGATTCGCGATCCGGCACGCTGGCGACGCAGGCGAAGCGGTCGCCTGGAACACCCGTGATTTTGCAATTGAAACCAGCACCGATGCCAGCCACTGGGCCCCAGCAGTCAATGTAATCGGGAACACCGACAATGTGACTTTTCACCCGATTGCAGCGCGGCGAGCCCGCTACGCACGGCTCAAGGTCAATGCAGCCCAATCCAGCATGGATCTGCCAGCCGCGCGCATCTATGAATTCGAAGTGGTCGGGATCGAACGCCAGTAAATTCACGGCATTAGGGGTTCACGTCTCCGGCCGCGCTTGGGTACAATATTAGGCTGCACAATGACCGCTAGCGACAGCCACGCCGTTGAGCTCAGCAACGCCTTAGCCATTGGGCAGTTGCTAGTCGATCGCGATCTGCGCTGTCTGTTCGCCAACTCCAGGCTGCTACAGTGGTTTGGTTTGTCTTTAGAGAGCATACAAGGGCGCTCCTTTGCGGAAGGTTTTCCGAGCTTGGTGCCACGGGTTGCTCGTCTCTTGCGTGAGGTTGTGGGGATCGGGGAAGCGTTCTCCGGCATGACGATTCATGAGGAGGGCGGGAATTCCAGTCGGGGTTGGATAGTGGGAGCAAGCCCCATTTTTGACCAGTCAAGACAGGTCGTGCGTGTAGCCGTGACATTCTCCGAGTCACTGCAGGCTCCCTACGTGGAAGACGAGCAGAAACGCTCCTTGTTTCAAGCCGTATTCGAGGAAGCCGCAATCGGAATGACGGTCATCGACTGGCGCGACAAAGGTGTGCGCACCAATGCCGCTATACGCAACATGCTGGGTTACTCGGATGAGGAAATGGCTCAGCTCGGCGTACAGGGGATCAGCCATCCCGACGACTGGGCGATTGATCTGCAATACTTTCATCGCGTGATGATCGGCGAAATCGATCGCTATGAGATGGTGAAGCGCTTCTTCCACAAGAACGGCCAGATCATCTGGACCAATCTGATGGTATCACTCACACGGGATGCACAGGGTCAGCCGAGCTTGATCATCACGATGGCGCAAGACATCAGCGAGCGCAAACGCGTTGAACAGGAGCGCGAGCAGCTGCAAGCGCAATTGTTGCATGCACAAAAACTGGAAAGCTTGGGTGTACTCGCGGGTGGTATTGCCCACGATTTCAACAATTTCCTGAGTGCAATCTTGGGCAGTGCATCACTGGCGCGGCAGCGCCTGCACACCGGCGATGCGGCTCACGCGGATCTGGACAATGTCATTGGCGCAGCACAGCGAGCCGCCAGCCTGACGCGTCAGTTGGTGGCGTACGCCGGGAAAGGGCAATTCGACGTCACCGTCATCGATCTCTCCGCCCAGGTGTGTGAATTAGCGACGTTGCTACGCACCACGATCTCCAAACGTGTCGAGTTAGAGCTGGATCTGGCAAATGCGCTCCCGGCGATCAAAGTCGACACGTCGCAGTTGCAGCAGGTGATCATGAATCTGGTGATCAACGGGGCGGAGGCGATTGCCGATAACTCCGGACGGCTGCGTGTTGCAACGGGCGTACAAGATCTCGACGCGCAACAGATTGCGTCGCTGTTAGCCGATGCGAACGTGGCGCCGGGCCGTTACGTTTTCCTAGAAGTCGACGACTCCGGAGTCGGGATGGACGAAGCGACCAAGGCGCGCATCTTCGATCCGTTCTTCACTACCAAATTCGCCGGCCGCGGCCTCGGGCTGGCCGCAGTGATCGGAATCGTGCGTTCGCATGGTGGAGCGATCCAAGTCTATTCGAACCCTGGTAAGGGGACGACTTTCAGGGTGTATTTTCCCGCGGTAGCGGACAAGCCGAAACCTGTGTCAACACCCGCGCCGGACTTCCGCGGATCGGGCATCGCACTGGTGATCGACGACGATGACGGCGTTCGCCGGGCAGTGAAAACAATGCTTGAAGCGTTGGGTTTCGCGGTATTGGATGCCAGCAACGGAAATGCCGGGGTCTCCCTTTTTGCAAGCCACGCCGCGGAGTGTGGCGTCGTGATCCTGGATATGACGATGCCCGGCCTGAGCTGCGAAGAAACCTTTTCTCAATTGCGAGCGATCCGCGACGACGTGAACGTGGTGCTCACCAGCGGTTATCCAGAAGGGGAAGCGCTGAAGCGCTTTGCCAACACCAGTGTGACCGGATTCATTCAAAAACCTTTTTCATTGCGCGAACTCGGCCAAAAGCTGAGCCAGTCGCTGTGATTGAACCCGCAACTAGTGGCGCTCAACGATGAGTACTCCCGCGCGCCATCAATGCGTCGACAATGGCTCGCACGGAGTCGAAATCCAACTCAGGATACGCACTGGCGAGGGACTTGGGCACGCTCCCTTGCTGTGATTCTTGGCCCGGCGGCGCAAACAGATCGCGACGCCAGGCGGCGCTCTGGTTGAGGTGTTGACGGATGGCCGCGACTACTAAGTCCGTAACGGCCGCGCGCTCGGGGCTCACGCTCACCGCAATGGAATGCCCCACCGCTTTAGCTACGTGCCATGCCCCAGGCGGCAAATACAAGCAATGGCCCGGTTCCAAAAGCGCACTGTTGAGCGATTCGATCCTGGGGGCGGCAACGGGTGTTCCATTGTCGTGACGCGCGCGCTCGCCGCTTTGACCATTGCTCCACGCGGGGTGACCCTGTGCATCCAGGAACAAGCCGTCGAGCGGCGCCGCCACTGCGGGCTCGCGCGAAAAGCGCCAGTGTTTCTTGCCCGCGATCTGCAGCACAAAAACGTGGTGCTTGTCGGCATGAATCGTAAAGCCGCCACCGTCGTTAGAAGCGTACAATTTGGCGAACGGCGGCGCACCGGGCATGCCCAACTCCGCCCGGAACGCTTGCAAAAACGGCGCGATGCGCGGCGCCATTGAAACGTTCGCACAGATGGTAAACCCGCGCAGGAACAGCGCGCCCGCCTGCTCGGGCAGCGCGGGGATCTCAATTTGCACTCCCTGCGGATCGCTGGTTACTGCCTTCAAGTCCTGGACACCTTCGAAAGTCGTCCAGGTATTCGCATCGTAAACGGAATCAAATTTCCCCGCGGGTCCGCGAATGTGCAGGGCTCTCTTGTCCCAGGTGTCACGGAAGAAATCCGCCACCGACACCGGATGCAGGATCTGCTCAAGCGCCGACACCCCTCAAGCCTACTCCCGTCATTCACGCTGCGATATCGGCAGCGAGTCGATCTGCGGCGATCCGTCATGACGCCCTGCGTCGCAGGCACCGCGCATACCTTGCGTAATCGTGCTCGCAGATCGCAAGATTTGCGCCTTGATTTTCGCGACCTTACGCATTTAATGCGCCGCAGCAGCTGACCGCGCTGGCACATGGATTGCTGTTACACGATAGCTTTCATGCGCCAGAGTAACTTCGAAAAATCGCCTAGCTTGAGGCCCGGAACGGGGCCCTACCGCACGCGCCGGGCATTGGTGATCGCGCTGTGTTGCGGCATTGGAGCCGGTTTGGGCATCGGCGGTTACACCTTTCGCTACGCCAACGGCCTTTCTTATTTCAGTACGGATCCTGCCGCGTGCGCCAACTGCCACATCATGCGCAGCGAATTCGACGCGTGGCAGAAATCAAGTCACCACGCAGTGGCGACTTGCATCGATTGTCACCTGCCGCATTCGTTGGTGCCCAAATATATGGCCAAGGCAGAAAACGGCTATCGCCACAGCAAAGCGTTCACTGAAGGGAACTTTGAGGAACCGATCTTCGTGCGACCCGCCGGCAGAACAATTCTGCAAGACAATTGTGTGTATTGTCATCAGGCGTTGACCGAATCGATCGCGATGAACAGCCCGCACACCGGCGAACAACCTTGCCTGCATTGTCACAGCACCGTGGGGCACGGAGATGCGGCGCGCCTGGGTGGGCCCCTGCGCAAGGATGAAATAGTGGGAGTGAGCAGTCGATGAATCAACTCATAAGGCACCGGTTTTGGATGAGTCGCACAGGGCTTGCCATCTTGCTTGGCTTGGTCGCACTGGGAACCTGCGGCGTGACCGCGCTGTTGATCAACATCTTCCAAAAAAAGGTTGAGCAACGCGCCTTGTACGTTCGCTTAGTCGATGTGACGGATAACGACACCGATCCAGCCAAATGGGGCCGCAACTGGCCCTCACAATACGACGCTTACCTGCGCACCGCATTTCCCACTCACACGCGCTACGGCGGGCACTCTGGCAGCGAAGCGCTGCCAGAAGAAAAAATTGAGCGCGATCCGTGGCTCAAGCGCATGTTCCTGGGCTATGCGTTCTCGCTCGATTACCGCGACCGACGTGGGCACGCCTACATGATGGTGGACCAAGAGCACACCGAGCGCCTCAAGAAGCCGCAATCGGGGTCGTGCTTACATTGCCACGCTTCTATAATGCCGCTTTACCGCGAACTGGGCAACGGCGATGCAATGCGCGGCTTTGAAGAGTCATTCAAATTCAGTTATCAAGATCTGGATAAGAAATTGCACGACACGGGTCACGCGCATCCCGTCAGTTGTGTGGATTGCCATGACGCGCAAACCATGGCCCTGCGGGTCACGCGCCCGGGCTTCATCCGCGGTGTGCGCGCGCTGGCTGAATCCGATGGGGAAGTTCCGGCATTTTCGTCCATTGCGCTGTGGCGATCGGGCAAACGCGATCAACCCTACGACCCCAATAAGGACGCGACGCATAACGAATTGCGCTCGTTCGTCTGTGGGCAATGTCACGTTGAGTACTATTGCTCGACCAAAATGCCGCTCACGTTCCCCTGGGGTAAGGGCCTCAAAGCTGATGAAATTGAGAGCTATTGGAACGAAACTAAGTTCCCCAATGGGGAGCCGTTCTCGGATTACACTCATGCGGAAACCGGAGCGCACGTACTCAAGGCGCAGCACCCGGAATTCGAGCTGTGGAGCCAAGGGGTACACGCCCGCAGCGGCGTTTCATGTGCGGATTGTCACATGCCGTACATGCGCGAAGGTGCCAGCAAAGTGAGCGATCATTGGGTACGCAGTCCCCTGCTCAACATCAATCGCGCTTGTCAAACTTGCCACCATTTCAGCGAGGACGAACTGAAGAGCCGTGTCGAGCTGATTCAGGATCGAAACCACGCCTTGTTAGAGCGCGGGGGCAGCGCAATTGTCGATTTGATCGATGCACTCAAGCAAGCTCAGTCTACCGGCGCAACCGAAGAGCAATTGAGCCCGGCTCGCGACTTGCAACGCAAAGCTCAGTGGCGCTTAGATTTCATCGCTGCAGAGAACAGCATGGGGTTCCACGCGCCCCAGGAGGCCGCCCGACTGCTGGCGGAAGCGATCGACTACGCCCGCCAAGGGCAGCTCTCCCTGTTTCATCAACCCGACCCGCAGCAGCCTAGCGCGAGCCCCTAAGATCAGTGAGCGGCGAGCTTGGCGACACCGGCTTGGAAGTCTTGCGGATTCATCACCGGCGTGAACGTGACGCGCGCGCTCAAGCCCTTGAAGAACGGGTCGCCGATGGAGGGCATGTCGCTGCTTTCCTTCACGTCGATGAAGAACAGGATCGTGCGCCCCTCTTCCGAAGGGTAGAAGTAGGTGGCCTCGGGACGCAACGTTTCGAACGCCTGGCTCAAAACACGCTGTGCGCTGCCGTCTTGCATGGCCTCGTTGGCGGCCTCTATGGGAATTACAACTTTCATCATTGTACGCATGGCAAAATCTCCGGATTTGAAGGCACTGGCCAATCCAGCGCCTGCACAAACCCTACGAATTTGCCTCTCGCCGCACATCGGCAAGATTGCCTAGATCCACACCAGCCCGTCAGCCCGCGTCGCGTGATGCCGACCGCGCAGGCCGCTCATTGCCGGTGGAAGCCCGCGGCGCCGCGCACTGCCGGAGCCGTGCCGCCGTCTGCTGCCGGTGCGGCGTCGAAGACGTAGGCGATGCCCAAGCCGTCACCGTCGTTGTAGATCTTTCCGTACAGTGCACCTTTTACGCCCGTATTGCGATTGGCGAAGAAGGCTGCCATGAAGACGCCTCCTTCCGTTGCAGACAAATCCGCGGTGCCACCGGTCGTTGCGTACGTCGCAGGGCCATCATCGGTGGTCACATTGATCTCGAGCCCCACCTTGCCAGTGTCGTAATTGATCACGACGGCTCCGGAGTCGAAGGTGCCCGGGTTGCCGTCATCCAGCGTGGGCTGACTTGCGCCCGACAGCGCGTAAGTCACCGTGCCGGTGGGCAGCGTCGCAGCCGTCTTGCCGATGGCGTAGTGGAAGCCACCCCCGGGCGGCGGGAAGGTCAGGCCGTTCGTTTGAGCGTAATAGACGCCGGTTGTGGGCCCACCGATCCAGGTGCCCCACGCGGCGACACCGTCCGTATCCGCGCTGCGCAGCGTGGCCGCCCCGCGCCCAATGTGTTCGTTCGCCGCGGCGTTGTAGCTCAGCAAGTTACCTTGCATGTCGAAAGTGGCTGCAACACCGGCTCGTTGATCAATGCCAATGAACGGGTGCGCTGAGTACACGATGCTGAAACCCGATCCATTCTGCAGACCGTTGCCACTCGTAGCATCTCCCCCGTCGGATGAGCTGGCATCACCCAGGCCAGCGTCTGAAAGGGGCGGCGCACCATCCGGATTGGCAGCACTCCCATCCGCCAGTGGCGTGCTTGCGTCGGTCAAATGCATATTACCGGCGTCGGAATTTCCATTGGCTCCGCCACCGTGACCCCCGCTGCCACCATGACCGCCGCTGGATCCACCGTGTGCCGTGCTGGTGCTGGCGTCGCTGCCGCTGTCCGCAGAATTACCGCCTGATTTGCTGCTGCTGCACGCCGTGACCGTCAATAAGCTCAACAAAAGCAAAGAACGACTCGTACGCATGGGGGTGATCTTTTCTGGTTTGAAATTGTGCTGGGTTAAAATTGTGATTCTTGTTGATCTGCCAGCGCTGCAAGCAGGCTGCGCTGCGACAAATATTTTGCGCTCAGGGCAGCCAAGGCAATCAGGGTTGCTCCGGCCATGACCAGATTCGAAGCGCCGAACAATTTGAACCCCAATGCTACCAAAACGGAAGCTAAAATGGGGCGCAGCACGTGATCCTTGGCCTTGGCGGAATAACGCGCGCCCAAGTAGATGCCCGGAATCGTGCCCACCACGATGCTCGCCGTGAGCTGCCAATCCACCTGACCGAAGATCAAGTGACCAGCGCCTGCAGCGAGCACCAAGGGCACCGCCTGCACCAGATCCGTGCCCACTAGCTCAGAGCTAGACATGCGAGGATACACCCACATCAGCAGCACCAACATGAGGGAGCCTGAACCCACAGAGGTGAGCCCCACAACGAGGCCGCCGAACAACCCGATCAACACAGTGGGCAACACGCGTACCGGTATGCCCGGCATCGATTCGCGGTGTAGGTTGCGCGAAAGCAAAATCTTGGCGACTAAGGCAAAGGCCGCGATCAGCAGCGTCGCACCGATGGCAGGCCGCATCACGTTGCGCGCGACTGTCTCGTCATGAACAAAGTAGTGCAAGATCGCGGGCGAGAGCAGCGCGGCCGGCACTGAGCCCACCATCAACCATTTGGCTAGATCCCGCCGCACGCTGCCGTGCTTCAGGTGCACCGCCGCGCCCACTGGCTTCATCACGGTGGAAGCAATCACATCGCTGGAAACCGCGACGACTTCGGGAATGCCGAACCCCAACACCAACAGCGGCATCATCAGCGCACCACCGCCCATGCCCGTCAGGCCCACCACGATGCCCGCGAAAAAACTGCCCAGAGAGATGCCGGGTTCAATGTGCATGATTAATCCCTACTAACTACGTCGGATATGTAGGGATAGCCCCATCCTGCCCCGCCCGCAAGGTGCACAAAGACGCAGTACGCCCAGAGGCTCCGCCAGACTTTATTCGACAATTCAGCGAGTTACCCATCTCCCCCGGCCGCAGGGGCGAGCCTTTTGGCGAGAGTCCGAGGCCTTGGGGGAGCGAGTGGGGGCGGGGCAGCTCAGGATTGCTCAGAGACGAATTTCGCGATCGCAGCCAAGATCCGTTCCTCGACATCGGATTGCTTCGACCGCGTCGCCTTGAGCTGCGCTTGCGTTGCTTCCAACGAATGATTGCCGGATTCAACGACATACAATTCGTTGGGCGCCGTCATCCTGGGTCGGGTGGTTTTCAACAGATCCAGCGGACACAACGGATCGCGAGTGCCTTGCACAAACAGAATGGGCACACTGAGCTTTTGCAGCACTTCATCCCGCACTGCGCCGTTCTGCCCTTTGAGTGGGTAACCCATGCAGATCACGCCAGAGACTTTCTCTTCCAGAGCTACGTGACAGCCGACGCGGCCGCCCATGCTCTTACCGATCAAGAACACTGGCCCCTGGTGCCCCGCGCGCGCATTAAGCAACGCCTCGCGGTGCGCGGCGATCAATTTTGGCAACGGATCGGGCGCGCGCCTTTTTTGCTGCATGTACGGGTAGTCGAAGGCCACCACTTTTCCTAAGCCTTGCAGGCGCTGTTGCCAGCGCTGCATCCACGCTGAGCTGGAGGAGGCACCGGCTCCGTGGGCGAAGAGAAATAGCGGACTGGACATAGTTATCTCCTACTGCGTAGCGCAACTGGCGTTCATGGCGTCGTTCAACGTGAATTGATCGAGACGCGTTGCGGTATAGGCCACCTGCAAGCACGCACATATCGGGCTACTTCATCAATGTCTCGCGCCGGGGCCAATGTAGGCGTTGTGAGGGCATGGCCCCCCCACCCGCATTCGCTTCACATTCCCAGTGGCCCCCGTCTACACTCCTGATTCACTGGCTCACCACGACGACAGCGAGAACCTACTGGGTATTGGGGACCAGGTAGCTGGCAAATACACCATCCGCCGCGTGCTCGGGCAAGGGGGCATGGGAGTCGTGTACGAAGCGCTGCACGTGCGCCTGGATCGGAAAGTGGCGCTCAAAATGCTGCACCGCAACATGCTGGAATCACCCAGCGTGGTCGAGCGCTTCGAGCGCGAGGCTTTGGCGGCCTCCAAGCTCAAAGGCCCCAACGTTGCGGATGTGATCGACGTGGATGTTACGGATGACGGAGTGCCGTTCATCGTGATGGAGTATTTGGAAGGCCGGGATCTGGCGCAAGAGCTGGATGCGCGACTGATGCTGCCCACTTCAGAAGCAGTAGCGATTGTACTGCAGGCGTGTTCGGCAATGGCAGTGGCCCACCAAGCGGGCATCGTGCATCGCGATCTGAAGCCGGCCAACCTTTTCTTACACCGTCAAGGCAAGGGCCACGTGCTCAAGGTCCTGGATTTTGGCATCTCCAAGATGGCTCAGAGCGAGAGCACCAACGTGACGTTGACTCAATCCACGCTCGGGACACCCATGTACATGTCGCCGGAGCAGATCCGTTCCACCAAGCACGTTGACGGACGCACGGATATCTGGTCTCTGGGAGTGATCTTGTTCGAATGCTTGGCCGGTGGCACACCGTTCAGCGGTGACAACCCCACGGCAGTGGTGGCCGCAATATCGGTCGATCAACCCGCGTCGCTTGACGAGCTGTGCCCTGACTCGCCGGCAGGCTTGAACGATGTCGTGCGACGCGCATTGGCCAAAGATCCCGCAGCTCGTTATCAAACAGTCGAAGAATTTGCAGAAGCGCTGTTGCCTTACTCCAGTGACCCCGCGGCGTGGATCCGACCTGCCGCAAGCAGTCGAGGTTACGCCGCAGCGAGGCCCGCGGTCTTGTCATTGCGCCCCGAAGAGGTCTCCGGCGAAGCCCCCACGGTGCGGCCGCCGAGCGCGGTGACCGCGGGCGCATGGACGGCAGATGGCACCAAGTCACGCACCAATCGCACCCCGCTGTTTTTGGCCATCGGCGGCGCGTTAGCTGCGGGCATTATAGGGTTCTTGTTGCGCGGCGGTGAGCAATCTGCCCCTGCCGCTTCGGCTGGCACTGCCTCTTTGGCCGGTGCAAGCGCTGTGCCTCCGGCTCAAAGCCCCGTGGTGCAACCGCTGCCGACGCCTGTCGTGACGCCGCCCACACAACCCGCTGCTGCGCCCAGCAACGGCGCGGCGCCCAACAATGTTGCTGCGCCCAGCGCTTCGGCTGCGACGTCGCCCTCGCCCTCGCCTTCGCCCCTATCCCCGACGCAAGCGGCGCCAGCGGCAAAGAAACGTGAATCAGGGCCGAGAGCCCCACATGCAGCACCCGCGGCGGAACCCAAACCCACCAACCCAGTTCTGCTGTGAGCTTGCACGTCATGACCGCCCCGCATCGTTTCATTCGTTGGTCGCTGCCGTTAGCGCTTCTTTGCGCGACTCTCTATTGCCCACCTGCGCAAGCGGCGCCCTCCACCCAGGATCTGGTCAAAGGGCGCGAACTCAAACAGCAGGGTGATGAAGCGCTCACTACATTTCGTTTCGACGATGCGCTGCAACTCTATGAGCAAGCGTGGGAACTCACGCAGAACCCTGCCCTCTACTACAACCGAGCACGCGCATACGAAGGGCTAACGCGTTACCCGCAAGCGCTTGAGCAGCTCTTGCTTTTTCAAGATCAGGCCCCAGCGGATTTAAAGCGAAAAGTGCCGCAACTCGATGAATTCGTCGCCCGCTTGCGCTCCAAGGTCAGCCAGCTGACGCTGACGGTGAATATCACGGGCGCCCAAGTGCTGATCAATCACACTGAAGCCGGCACCACGCCCTTCTCTGCCCCGTTGAAGCTCAATGCGGGCACTGTTCTCTTAGAGATCACTGCGCAAGGTTACGAACCCTTTAAGCGCGAAGTGGAATTACCAGGTGGCGGGGAATTGGCGATCGACGCGCAACTCAAGCATCAAGTGCAGTTGGGCTTGCTCACTGTCACTTCACCCGTGACCGGCGCAATGGTCTACGTCGATGGCAAGCGCGTGGGCATGGTACCGGCGCAAACGCAGCTTCAACCCGGACAGCACAGCGTTCGCGTCATGAAAGAGGGCTACGACGAAGCGCTCACGAACACGGTGCTGGCCGAAGGGGATCAAAAGAAGCTCCAGATCCAACTCGATCAGCACTCGTCGATCTTGGGCAAATGGTGGTTTTGGACGGCAGCGGGTGTCGTGGTTGCCGGCGGCGTGGCAGTGACCATCGCCGCCACCACAGAGCGCAGCGCCGACTCCGGCTCAATCGCCCCCGGCACCGTCTCTGCCCCCCTGATCAGCTACTGATCGGCAGACTTTAGGCTCAACCCTCAATTGAGGCTCCGCCACAGCCGCCACAGCGGCATATGAGTGAAATGCACATTCATGTGCATTTTAGACGCATGAAATGTGCATTCCGAATCTGGTCGAGAAGTTTTTTTGGAGTTAACCCGAACATATGAGTGATGCGCCGAGCGCATTTTCAAGGATTCAAAACCATGGCCTCAAAATCAATCGTCTGTTCGTGGCTTGCTGCAACGGTTCTCGCGGTACTTCTGTGCTTAGGTGGGACCTCGCACGCTTGTGGCGGGTTCTTTTGCTCCGCTGTCGCGCCGGTGAATCAATCCGCTGAGCAGATCATCTTCTCACAGAACGCCGACGATACCGTCACTGCAGTGATCAACATTCAGTATCAGGGCGAGGCCGAGCGCTTCGCCTGGGTGTTGCCGATCAGCGGTGTGCCGGATGTCGGCGTGTCTTCCAATTTGGCGTTTCAGCGCTTGCTGAACGCCACCACGCCTTCCTATTCGTTGACGCAGCGCGTGGAAGGCACCTGCAAAGAGGTCAATTACAACACATTCCCAGGGGCCGGGGGGACAACCGCTTCTGGGGGTTCCTTTAGTGCATCCGGTGGCACGGGGGGGACGCAAGGAGCAGGACCGATCGTGAATGTCGTGGCCCAGGGATCGGTGGGGCCTTACGACTACGTCGCGATCTCGGTGTCACCGGATGCGAATAACCCAGCGAAGGTCGCATTGCAGTGGCTTTCGGACAATCATTTCGACGTGAGCGCGCTGGGCGGCGATATCCTCGCGGATTACCTCGCAAGCGGATCGAACCTGCTCGCGTTCAAACTCACCAAGGGCAACAGCGCGGGCTCCATTCGCCCGATTCGCGTCACCTATCCTGGCAAGTACCCAGTGATCCCAATTCGCCCCACAGCGGTGGCCGCCAACAATGACATGGGCGTGATGGTGTACGTGGTGGCCGACGCTCAAGCCATCCCCAAGAATTACAAGTCGTTGGTCTTGAATGAGGCGTTGATCAATTGGTTCAATTTTTCCTCTAGCTACAACCAGGTGATCAACCGTGCAGCCGATGAAGCCGGCGGGCAGGGCTTTGTCAGTGAACTTGCCGAACAAAGCGTCAACCTACGCCAGACGATCTGGACTCAAGTGGATCAGCAGAATTGGGAATTCGTCCACAATATGGATTATGGGTTTGCGCCACCCGCGACGGACGGTGGCGCGCCCGTGGGCAACGCCTGGCCCCTGCTCAACCAGCTGATCAGCCAATACAACGGATGGGACGGCCTTCAGGAAGCCGTCACCGGCGCTGTCACGTTGCCCAGCGACATCACGATCCAGGCATTCCTGGCTGCCCCCTACCTGTATCAAGACGATCCCCGAATCGAGATCGATGGGCTCAAACTGCTCGACGGCGTACAGCAGAACGTGATCAGCCCCATGGTGGAAACCCAGCGCCTGATTCTCTCGCGACCGTACTTGACGCGCCTGTTCACCACAATGTCAGCCGATGAAATGACAGTGGATCCAACGTTCAGCACCAACCCTGATTTGGCGGATATTTCAAACCGGCACACCGCAGAGCAAGTGATCGAATGCAACCCAGACGTGTATTTTTATCAAGCTCCGTGGCGAGTCACATTGCCCCAAGGAGGCACCGTGCACGGCACGCAGGGCGGCGGTTGGCCTATTGACCCCGCGGATCCAGCCATGCCCGCCAATCGCAAGGTGGTGACATTGACGGAAAGTGGCTCGGGCAAAGTCGACACCGACAACACCCAGGCCATTTGGGATGCGCTGGAAGTGCTCAACGTCATCCCTAACCCCGCGATGAGCACCAACCCAAGCGGCGCGATTCCCAGCGGGGGCGTCCCCATTGGCGGCATCGATCCCATGATCCCAGCGGCGCCCACTTCCAACTCAACCAGCACCAGCTCACCCGACGGCTCAAGCACCCCGAGCAACGGCGCGGGCAATGGCTCTTCGGTGGCCATGACGGGGGCTCAAAGCGGCTGCGCAGTGCACCCACCCAACCGCAGCTCAAGCTTTGCTACACTGATGGCCCTGGGTTGGTGTGCTCTGCTTCCACTGCGACGACGACGCCGCTGATCGCCCCCGGCCAGCAATTGACGCCACCGCTCAACCCTGATTCAAGGGTTGAGCGCCGTGTCGCCGAGTATTCTTGGCGGCTGAGCAAAGCGGAAGCCGTCATGATCACAATGAAGACCAAGTACGCCCTGAAGGCGATGTACCGCTTGGCCATCTCGCCTCCGGGTGAGCCCGTGTTGATCGCCGACATCGCAGAGCGTGAGGACATTCCGAAGAAGTTCTTGGAACTGATCCTGAGCGAACTCAAGCAACACGGTTTTTTGAAAAGCCGCAAGGGTCGCGGCGGCGGCTACCAATTGGCGCGCGATCCGAAATCGATTTCACTCGCGTCGCTAATCCGCGTGATTGAAGGACCGATTGCACCGGTGCCTTGTCTCAGCCGCACCGCGTATGAGCGCTGTGAAGGCTGTCGCGACGAGGAAACCTGCGCAGTGCGCTTGGGCTTACACGCCGCATACCAAGATTGGGTGAAGGCGCTGGAAGGCACCAGCTTGCAGGATGTGTTAGGTCGCGTCGACGAAGCAGCGGGCAAGCTCACGCTCGGCACGCGCTATTCGATTTGAATTTGCTCTGAATTAGATCGCGCAGCGATTGATCAGAGCGGCGCGCGCCGTGGTGTGGCTGAGTGCCTCGCTGTGACGGGCACCGCTGCGGAGCCTTTGTTGCATGCGCAGAATCATTTTTGTCGTTGACAGCCATCCGCTTGCTTTGTACATTAAACCTATCAAGTAACTAGACTATCAGATCTAGGTGCTTGAAATTACGATGATAATAGGAAATCCCATGCGCCATTCATTGTCCCTCTTCTTCACATCGCTGGTTACCGTGCTGCCTTTGACGGCATTGGCCCAACCGACCGCACCTGCCCCAGATCAACCCACAGCCGGACCTGCAGCAACGCCCACGGCCGCTGCGCCAGCCGCACCAGCGCCCAATGAACCCGCGGGGCCAGCAATTGCCAGCGAACCGGTTGCGCCACAACACGGTGAACCCAGCGCAGCACACGACGCTGCTCCTGCCCCGGTCGTCGAGACTGCGCCAGCTCCGGCGCACAAGGCGGAACCATTCAAGGGCTTCCAAGTTCAATCAGAAGACGGCGCCTATCAACTGAAGATCGGCGGCTACGTGCAGGCTGATGGGCGCTTCTTCACCCAGGCCAAGGGCAGCCCGATCAACACCTTCGCAGTGCGTCGCGCTCGGCTGGAACTCAAGGCGACCGTAGCGCACTATTTCGAATTTCGTCTGCAGCCGGATTTTGCCGAGAGCAAGGTCGTGCTGCTGGATGCTTACGGCAATATCCACTTGATCGACGAAGTACAGCTGCAAGCGGGCAAGATGAAGTCGCCCCTCGGGCTAGAATATTTGCAATCCCCCACGGATTTGTTGTTTCCCGAATTTGGGCTGCCAACGTCTTTGGTGCCTCAACGCGACGTGGGCTTCTACGTTCACGGAAATATCCAAAAGGACACATTTACCTATCAACTGGGGCTGTTCAACGGCGTGGCCGATGGCACCAATGGCGACTTGGATGACAACCGCGCTAAGGACTTCGAGTACCGGATCTTCGCGCAACCGTTCAAGCCGCTCAAAGTCAAAGAGCTGGAGGGCTTCGGCATCGGCTTGGCCGGCACTGTAGGCAAACAAAAAGGAGTATTGCCGACCTTCAAGACGCCCGGGCGTGAAACGTTCTTCAGCTACGCGGCTACTGCTACGGCGGATGGCAACCGCGTGCGCTTCTCACCCCAAGGCTACTACTATTATGGCCCACTGGGCGTGCTCGGCGAATACGTGCTCTCAAAGCAAGCGGTCGCTGACGGCGGCAGCTCAGGGAAAATCAAGACGCAGGCGTGGCAAGTGGCCGGCTCCTTCGTGATCGGCGGCAAGGCCAGCTATAAAGGTGCTGAGGTCGACTCTCCGCTCGATCCCAAAGCCGGCACTTGGGGCGCCCTGGAGCTGGGTTTGCGCTACGGCGGTTTGAGCGTGGAACGGTGGCCGTTCGATGTGGGGCTGGCAGATGGCAACCAGGCAGCGCGTAGTGTGAGCAGTTTCGGTGTGGAAGCCAGCTGGTGGTTCGTCAAAGGCACCCGCGCTCAAGTGAGCTTCGATCAAACATCCTTCAAAGGCGGCGCGGCCGCTGGCGGGGATCGTGAGAAGGAAGGCGTCGTTGTGACGCGTTTGCAGGTGGCATTATGAAAAACATGAATTGGATAACCGTTGCGCTATTCGCTATCAGCCTGATGGCATGCAAGAATGAGGGACAATCCAAGGCCGCAACAATCATTGGCGCCGCCGCGGAAGCAGAAGTGCATGATGTGGTGCTGCTGAATGTCAGCTACGATCCGACGCGCGAATTCTACGATGACTTCAACAAAGCATTCGCCGACGAGTGGCAGAAAACGCAGCACCAGAAAGTGACCATCAAACAGTCCCACGGTGGGTCAGGCAAGCAGGCCCGCGCCGTGATCGACGGATTGGAGGCGGATGTGGTCACCCTCGCGCTCGCCTACGACGTCGATCAGGTACAAAAGGCAGGGCTGATTGGTCCGAACTGGCAGAGCCGCCTGCAGAACAACAGTGCACCGTACACTTCAACTATCGTGTTCTTGGTACGCAAAGGCAACCCGAAGGGCATTAAGGATTGGGACGATCTGGTCAAACCGGGGATCCAGGTCATCCTTCCCAACCCCAAGACATCTGGCGGCGCTCGCTGGAACTACTTGGCGGCTTGGGGCCACGCGTTGCGCAAGAACAGCAACGACGAATCCAAGGCGCGTGATTTCGTGAGCAAGCTTTATAAGAACGTCCCGGTGCTCGATTCTGGCGCTCGCGGCTCGACGACGACGTTCGTAGAACGCGGCATTGGTGATGTGTTGGTAGGCTGGGAGAATGAGGCACTGTTGGGCGTGGAATCGCTGGGCAAAGATAAGTTTGAAATAGTGAATCCCAGTGAAAGCATCTTGGCAGAGCCTCCGGTTGCAGTGGTCGACAAGTACGCAGAAAAGCACCAAACCAAGGACGTGGCTGAGGGCTATCTCAAATTTCTGTACTCGCAAAAGGGTCAAGAGCTAGCGGCCAAGCACTATTTTCGAGCAACGGATCAGGCCGTTTCTGCTGAGAATGCCAGGCGTTTCCCCACGCTGCAGCTGTTCACAATCAAAGACGTTTTCGGGGATTGGACAGCGGCACAGAGAAAGCATTTCGACGATGGCGGCGTGTTCGATCAGATCTATAGCGGTTCGAAATAGCGGGGGCGCCCGCAAGGGTGCCGCCGTTGTTGGGCGGGGTGCGTGAGCCCCCGCCTCACCGCATTTAAGGTCCGCGGTGTGTTGCCCGGGTTCCGCCTGAGCCTGGGCTACACACTCTTGTATCTCGCGCTGCTGGTGTTGCTTCCGTTGGCGGCCCTCGCTGTTCGCGCAAGTTCGCTGCCGCTAGCTGATTTTTGGCGCGTCGTCACTGACGATCGTGCGCTTGCGGCGTACCGCTTGAGTTTCACAGCCGCGCTGTTCGGTGCCCTGATCAACGCGCTGTTCGGTTTGGTGTTGGCCTGGGTGCTCGTGCGCTACGATTTTTGGGGCAAGAGCTTGATCGACGCGCTGGTGGATTTGCCTTTTGCGCTACCCACCGCCGTTGCGGGCATTGCCTTGACCGGCATTTACGCTGAGAACGGCGCATTGGGTTCACTGTTGGCCAAGGCTGGCATCAAGGTTGCGTTCGCGCCGTTGGGCGTTGTGGTGGCGCTCACCTTCGTGGGCATTCCTTTCGTAGTGCGTACGGTGCAGCCCGTATTGGAAGAGCTGGATGCGGATACCGAGGAGGCCGCTGCGATCTTGGGCGCCAGCCGCTGGCAGACCTTTTCTCAAGTGATCTTCCCCGCGCTGGTGCCGGCGTTGCTCACTGGGTTCGCGCTGGCGCTCGCTCGTGCACTGGGGGAATACGGCTCCGTGGTGTTCATTTCCGGCAATATGCCATTCAAGACTGAAATTGTGCCCCTGCTGATCGTCACCAAGCTCGAGCAGTACGATTACGCCGGTGCAACGGCCTTGGCCATTGTGATGCTCGGGGCTTCTTTCTCAATGTTGCTTCTGATCAATCTGCTGCAGCGCTGGACCCGCCGCGCGGAGGCCCGTTAGATCGTGCCCGCCGTGATCACTCGGACTCAAGCCAAGACCGCTCAGCGGCGCACTTCCGCATTGGGAGAGAGCGCATCAGCTCGCGCGCTATTGATCGGGTTCGCCCTGCTGTTTCTTTCTGTGTTCCTGCTCGCACCGCTGTACACCGTGTTTACGTCCGCTTTCAGCAAGGGCTTTGGTGCCTATTGGGAAGCGCTGAAGGACGACGACGTGCTCTCTGCTATTCGCCTGACCTTGCTCACGGCGGGCATTTCAGTGCCGCTCAATGTCGTCTTCGGCATTGCCGCTGCTTGGCTGATCTCCAAATACGAATTTTGGGGCAAGAACCTGCTGCTCACTTTGGTGGATCTGCCCTTCAGTGTTTCGCCGGTGATCTCGGGCTTGGTTTTCGTACTGCTGTTTGGCGCGCGTGGCTGGCTTGGCCCTTTCTTGAGTGCGCACGACATCAAGATCATCTTCGCCGTCCCCGGCATTGTCCTGGCGACCACCTTCGTCACCTTTCCCCTGGTTGCGCGTGAAGTGATCGCGGTGATGCAGGCTCAGGGGCACGACGAAGAAGAAGCCGCGCTCACCCTGGGGGCGAATGGGTGGCAGATCCTGTTCCACGTCACGCTGCGCAAGATCCGCTGGGGCCTCTTTTATGGCGTGATTTTGTGTAATGCACGCGCCATGGGCGAATTCGGTGCAGTCTCCGTGGTCTCTGGCCATATTCGCGGCGAGACGAACACCTTGCCGCTGCAGGTAGAAATTCTCTACAACGAGTACAACTTCGTGGGCGCGTTTGCGGTGGCTTCTTTGCTCACGCTGCTCGCGCTGTTTACCTTGGTAATCAAGAAGGCCGCGGAGTGGGCAGCAACTCAACGCGTCAAACCGAACATTCCCAATCAATTGCCGCAGCGCCAATTGGCAGCGCACAGCGGGGGGCTGCCGTGAATGGAGTCTGGCGTAAATGGCAGTTTGGCGTGAATAGGAGTTTGGCGTGACCGTCGTCGTCGATCAAATCTGTAAGACTTTCGGCGACAGACAACGAGCTGCTGCGGTCAACGGCGTGTCCTTTGCTGCGACCCCCGGCGCGATCACGACGCTGCTCGGCCCTTCTGGCTCGGGGAAATCCACTGTACTGCGCATGATCGCGGGGTTGGAAACCCCCGACAGCGGCACCGTGAGTATTGCCGGGCAAGAGTGCACTCAGATTTCACCGCGCAAGCGCAATGTCGGATTCGTATTCCAGTCTTATGCGCTTTTTCGCCACATGTCGGTCGAGCAAAATATCGCCTTCGGCATGAAGATCCGCAAGGTCCCGCACGCCGAACGAAAGGCGCGGGTTGAGGAGTTGCTC
>DATJEQ010000264.1:0-13678 GCA_035496495.1 Polyangiaceae bacterium | reverse complement strand
GCCAGCACCAAGCGCGCTTTTTCACCGCCGGAGAGCACGCGACAGGATTTGTCGACGTCGTCGCCGGAAAAACCAAATGCGCCCGCGAGGGCCTTGAGTGAACCAACACTAGCAAAGGGGAATTGATGTTGCAGGGTTGAGAACACAGTCCCTTCGGGGTCCAGCAGCTCCATTGCGTGTTGCGCGAAGTAACCGCGTTTCACGCTGGCGCCCAAGGTAACTTGCCCGCTGTCAGGTTGCGTTTCCTCAGCCACCAATTTCAGCAGCGTGGACTTTCCCGCGCCGTTGATGCCCATCACACACCAGCGCTCACCCCGACGAATGAGAAAATCAAAATTGTCGTAAATAACGCGCGAACCATAGCGTTTGCTCAAATGGTTGACCTTGAGCACGTCGTCCCCGGAACGGGGCGCCTGCTTGAATTCGAATTCGATCACCTTTCTTCGGCGCGGGGGTTCGAGTTTTTCGATCTTCTCGACCTTTTTCACACGCGATTGTACCTGTGCGGCGTGACTGGCGCGCGCTTTGAATTTATCAATAAAAGCCTGCTCTTTGGCGAGCATCGCTTGCTGGCGCTCGTATTGGGCCTGCTGCTGGGCGGCCGCCAACGCGCGCTGCGTTTCGTAGAAGTCGTAATTACCCGTATACGTGGTCAGTTCACCGCCCTCGATCTCCACGATCTTTGTGACCAGGCGATTGAGAAACTCGCGATCATGGGAGGTGATCACCAATCCCCCTTCAAATTCGCGCAAGAAGCGCTCCAGCCAAATGATCGATTCGATGTCCAAATGGTTGGTGGGCTCGTCCAAGAGTAGCGCGTCCGGAGCCATCAACAGGATGCGAGCCAACGCCACCCGCATTTTCCAACCGCCGGAAAGTTTGGCCACATCGGCGTCCACCACCTCACTGTGAAAGCCCAAGCCGGCTAAAATCTCGCGCGCTTTGGATTCCAGCGCGTAGCCACCCAAAGTGTCGAAGCGCGCCTGCGCTTGGCCGAAACGCTCAATCAATTGATCGAGCTTGTCGGCTTGCGCAGGGTCGGCCATGGCGTGCTCGATCTCGTGCAACTGGTGTGCAACCTCGGAAACCTCGCCCGCGCCCGCCATGGTTTCTTCCACTACAGAGCGCCCTGCCATCTCGCCGACGTCTTGGCTGAAATACCCAATGCTCGTGCCTCGGTCGATCACGACTTGGCCGCCGTCCACTTCCTCTTGCCCCACCATCATGCGAAAAATCGTGGATTTCCCCGCACCATTGGGCCCCACGAGCCCAACGCGATCCCCTTTGAAAACGCCCATCGAGGCGTCAACAAAGAGGATCTGCTTGCCGTGGCGTTTAGAAACTGAGTCGAGTCGAATCACTGGGCCCTAATCCGCATGCGCGTGTAGCACGTCAGCCAGCCATGGACTACAATGTGCTGTGCCTGAGATCCGGGATGTAGTGCAGGTCTTCCCGTTGGGTGCGTTTCGTTTGAAACTGCGATTCAATGACGACCTAGAGGGCATCTTTGATCTGGCGACGTCCGTCGGGTTCGACGGAATCTTCGCTCCTCTGAAGGACCCGGCTTACTTTGCACAGGTCCGCGTCGATCCCGAGCTCGGCACTGTTGTTTGGCCCAACGGCGCCGATTTAGACCCGATTGTGCTCTACCAGGCTGTCACGAAGAAGCTCCCCGCGGCTTAGCGTGGGTCCTCAGGCGGATCCGCGTGGCGATTGTTGCTCTGCCAGGTCTGATTTCCGAAAATTGCGCGCGCGAATCCATACACAACCACAACTGAAAACATCGCTAACCAATATAGCGGACCACTCCAAGTGCTGTTGTGGTCCACAAACTCTGGGACGAGTCGAGTCGAATCACTTTGGTGCGGCAGCGGGTTTCGTTTCGCTCTTTGGTGTTGTGGCTTCGGCGGGCGGCACCGTGCTCGCTGGCGCCGTGGCGTTTGCCGGGGCAGGCGCGTTGGTTGGTGCAGCGGCAGCTGCGTGGGCGTCACTGGCTGCTTTAGCGGCGGCACCTTCGATCAACTTAAACTCAATGCGACGGTTCTTCTGCTTGCCGGCCTTGGTTTTGTTGTCGGCAAGGGGTTCGTCGGGGCCTGCGCCGCGGGTTTCAATGCGATCCGCTGCAATGCCCTTGCTGCCGAAATAAGCCTTCACGGATTCAGCGCGGCGTTTGGAGAGATCCAGATTGTGATCGCGCGTGCCGTCGCTGTCGGTGTGCCCCGAGATCATCACGCGCAGCGCGGGGTACTCGGTCAATACGGCAATTGCCGCATCCAGAACGCCGGTTGACTCTTTGCGAATGTGGTCGGTGTTGACGTCGAATTCGATGCCCTTGATCACGCCCGTGAACTTCTTGATCTTCTCGGGCACCACATCCGGGCAGCCGTCGTCGTCTTCGAAGCCGTTGACCGCTTCTGGCTCGGTTGGGCATTTGTCAGCATCGCCCAAAATGCCGTCCTTATCGGGATCGGGATCGGGGCAGCCTTCGACGGGGCCTGGCACGTCTGGGCATTTGTCGACATCGTCGGTGAACCCGTCTTTGTCTTTGTCACCGGGCGGGCAGCCCTGCGGGGCAACGCCGGCCACCGTCGGGCAGGCGTCCTTGTTGTCGAAAAAGCCGTCGCCATCCGTATCCGGGCAGCCATCGGGTGCAGGGCCTGGTTGATCGCGGCACGCGTCGCGCTCATCGATGATCCCGTCGCCGTCTGAATCTGGCGGAGGTGGCGGTGCAACCACGGGTGCCGGCTTGCCGATTCCAAGGCTTAAACCAAGCAAGAACTCCGGATGTTGTGAAAGCTTTCCCTGCGCTGCAGCGTGGCGCTGCGACAGGTTGTCGCGCAGATCCAGCCGCAGCCCCACGGTGTTGCTCAGCGCGATCTTGGCGCCGCCACCGAAGTGCATTTCGGGGTCCGTGTCAGAGCCGGTTACGTCGCTGCCCGCGTGGAGCATGCCCCCGCCGAAGAGCACGAACGGGGTCACGAATTCGCCCGGCACTTGGCCGATCAGGTGACCGCGCGCCATCCAGAACGTGGCGGTCTTGTCGGTGACGTCCGTTTTCGAAAACGAAACGGCGCCTTCCAACTCGGCGCCCAGGAACTGCAATGGGAAATAGGCGAGGCGACCACCGAGCTCAAGGTTCGGGCGACGAAAGGGCTCGTAACCCTTAGAGATCAAATTGTGTACGCGTGAAGGGAAGAAGAGCCCACCGAACAGGCCGAGCTCAAGCGGCGCTTGATAAACTGGGTCGTTGCTGGCCGCAGGCTCACTGCTCGCCACAGCATGGTCACCGTCGCCTTTGTTGCTGGCGTCATCGACACTGGCGCTTTGAGTGTTGCTCTGGCTGGAATCCGTTTTCACGCCGTCGGACGTTGATGCGCCGAGCGAAAAGGACGAATCCCCAGCAAACGCCGAGATACCCCCAGCTGTGACGGCCAGAAATGCTGCTAAGGACGGCAGAAGTCGTTGCATCGGATTAATTACCTTTCAAAATTCTAGTGCGAGGGCGCAGGGTTAGGGTCGCTTTTGCAGCAAATCGCGGATCTCTTCGAGTAAGACTTCTTGGCGGGGCGGGGGAGGTGGCGCGGCGTTAGCAGGCAGGGGCGCAGATTTGAGTCGATTGGCCATCCTCACCATCAAAAAAACGGCGATGGCGATGATCGCGAAGTCGAACACTGTTTGCAGGAAACTACCGTACTTGAGCGTCACCGCGGGGCTGTCGCCGCTCGCTTCACGCAAAGTGACGGCTAAATCAGTGAAGCGAACCCCGCCCACCAAAAGACCGATGGGCGGCATGATCACGTCAGCCACGGCCGACGAGACGATCTTGCCGAAGGCGCCGCCGACGATAACGCCGACTGCCATATCCACCACGTTGCCCTTGATGGCGAATTCCTTGAATTCTGTGACGATGCTCATAGCGCCCCACTCAGCTGTTGGCGCGCAAATTACCCCAGTTTGCCTGCGCGCGTAAAGCGGCAATTGCCGCCCAAGAAAGAAGCATTTGCATGCAGCGCAGCCTTCTGCCAATCGATGCGAGCGCACCGCAACGGCCCAACTATGACGCCCATTTCTGCTTCTCGTTTCTTGATGAACACCGCACAGCGCCCGAATCTGGTGATGGTGCGCGGCGAGGGGTCGTATTTGTATGACGACAGTGGCAAGCGCTATTTGGATTTTGTTCAGGGTTGGGCGGTCAATTCACTGGGACATTGCCCGGTCGAAATGGTGGATGCGCTCACTGTTCAGGCCCGCACCCTGATTTCACCGAGCCCCGCTTTCTACAACGAGCCGCAGCTGCAGCTTGCCGAACGTTTATGCTCGCTCACTGGGTTCAATGTGGTGTTCTTTTTGAGCAGCGGCGCGGAGGCAAACGAGGGTGCGCTCAAGCTCGCGCGCAAGTGGGGGCGATTGCACAAGAACGGCGCATACGAGATCATCACAACAGAAAATGCTTTCCACGGTCGGACGCTCGCCACCATGGCGGCAAGTGGGAAGCCGGGGTGGGATCAATTGTTTCCCCCCAACCTCCCAGGATTTCGCAAGGTTCCCTTCGGCGATACGGGAGCCATGGAAGCAGCCATTACCGACAACACCGTTGCGTTAATGGTCGAGCCAATTCAAGGAGAGGCGGGGGTCATCGTTCCGCCCGCAGGTTATCTTAAATCGCTGCGATCTCTGTGTGATACGCACAATCTCTTGCTCATCTGCGATGAAGTACAAACGGGCGTGGGTCGCACCGGTACATTCCTGGCAGCTGAGCAAGAAGGGATTAGTGCGGACATCACCACTTTGGGCAAAGGGTTGGGGGGCGGTGTGCCCGTGAGTGCAATGTTGGCCAAAGATCGAGCGAACTGCTTCGCGCCGGGCGATCAAGGGGGCACCTACGCGGGCAACCCGCTGACCGCGGCCGTGGCCTTAGCGGTGGTGAGCGCAGTGTCGGATCCCGCATTCCTGCAGCACGTGAACACGGCCGCATCTCACCTAACCGGGGTTCTTTCTCAACTTGCTCAAGATCTGGGTGGGGCCTCTTCAGTGCGCGGAAAAGGGCTGTTACAAGCCATCATCCTGCCGGACGATCGCTCAGCGGCGGTAGCGGACAAGGCGCGTGACCTCGGTTTGCTCATCAACGCCCCCAGGCCCAACATGCTGCGCTTCATGCCGCAGCTGCGGGTTTCCGCTGCGGAAATCGACGAGATGACGAGCCTGCTGCGCCGAGCGCTGGCGGACGCCTGACGGCAATCGGCGAATGGCCTTATGCTTTCGAATCCAACGGGTAAGCGCAACTCGTTCGCTTGCTTCGCCTTGCTGGGGTCGTTGGCCGCGGCGTGCTCAAACAGTGATCCACGGCATGCGGGCGCGCTGACCTCGACGCACCCGACGCACAATCTTGATTCGGGCGCCGGGGCCATGAGCGAGGCGGGCAGCGACGCGACTAGTCTTCTACTAGGCGACGGCAAGGTGTCGAATTCCGCGCGCAGCGGCTATGTCTTTTCTTGCGTACAGAATTTCAGTGGCGGTGGGGCACAGGCCAGTGGAGATTGGTTGGATGCGGTGGCAGGCACGTGGGATCCGTCGATCAAGCCTGCGGTGCAAGGCGCGGTGAATTGGCCTTCAGCAATGCATACCTTTTCCGTCGCGGGCGCTGTGCGTACTTTGACGAGCAATGGCTTGCCAGAAGGGTTGCCCACGGGCACCTTTCCCGTCGCTGCTTCCGATCCCGCGTATCAATACGATCGCAATCCAAACAGCATTCGCGCGCAGCAGCTGAGCTACACCGTTCCCGCCATGCCCAGCGCGGCGGCCAATCCCAATTGTCTCGACTTGGGTGCGATCGGCATCACCACAGTGGGGGTGGCTTTCTTCAACGCGCTCGACGCACAGGGTCGCGACGCGGCTGCGCACGAGATCCAAGATCTGTGCGACGGTCACCCCGAGCGCAGTGGCGAATACCACTATCACAGCATCTCTTCCTGCTTGATCGCGCAAACAATCGGCCGCTCCACCCTGGTGGGCTACGCCCTTGACGGCTACGGGATCTACGTCGAACGCGATGCCAACGATGATTTACTCACCAACGCCGATCTGGACGAATGCCACGGTCGCACCAGTTCCGTCGACTGGGACGGCACTCCGACCACCCTGTACCACTACGTTGTCACCCAAGAATATCCATATACCCTGGGCTGCTACCACGGCACCCCGATGACCAATTAGAAACGCGCTGAGAAACCGGGGGTCAGCACCAGGTTGTTGCCATAATCCTGCGTTGCACCCAGGGTGGGGCGCAGCATTAGATCGTTGCTGCCCGCGCGCCGATGACTTGCGCTGTTCGTGATCACGGGCCCCTCAATGAAGCCGACCACCATACCCACGCCGGTTCCAGCCAATGCGCCCACAGAAGCGCCGAACAGAATGTGCTCCGGCTTCTTGCTGTCGATCATGAACAGGGCGCCCGTGAGTGCGCCGGCGAAAACTCCGAAACCCATGCCGTAGACCATGTCGCGCAGCACAATGCCCGCGGTACCGGGACGATTATCGGCGAGATCTATGAAGCCAAGGGTGAAGCCCACGCCGCTGCCGGCGAGCGCGCCAATGCCCGCGCCGTACACCAGCGGCTTCCAATCCCCTTTGTGGTAGCCGTTGTCGCGCGCGATGATGTAGCCCAGCGCGAGCCCATCGATCGCTCCTAGAGTGAACCCGCGCCAGGCGTAAGTGAACACCGAGGGCGCGGCCTCCGGGTTCGACCCGAAGTATCCCGCCGCGTGGGCCGGACGGCTCGCGAAACAACAAGCAATCAAAATCAGACTAAGCAAGAGGCGCTTCATGGCGCACCTCTAGCACATTCGAGGCATCTGCCCAAATGCCCGCCGCGCGGCTCTCTGTTTCAGCGAATAATGAGCACGCCGCAGGGAAACGAGATGTCGACAAATGACACTGAGAGCTTCACGTTCTCGCAGGCAGTGCCTTGCAGGCGGATGGTGCTCTCGCCGACTAGCGTCCAGCCATTGGGATCGTTGAACACGAGCGGCGTGTCGTCGATCTTCACGGTGCCACGCGGCGCGTTTTGAGGAGTGACCGTTCCGTTCAGGTTGAAGTCGCAAGAAACGACGCCACGCAGAATGTTGCTGAACGCATCGATCAACCCTTGGGTGTCGAGCGCTTCATAATACTTGGCGCCCATCGCTCCGCCCTGCCCTGCAGAAGCCAGCGCTTGCAGATGGGTTGCAGTGGCTTCGTTGCCCACGCCGATCACGTAAGTAGAAATTCCTTTGCCGAATGCCGCCGTCACTGCAGCGAGCGATGCGGCGCGCGGTGGGTCCGTCCCGTTCGAATCCGGATCTGCGCAGGAATCGGGATCCCCATCGGTGGCCAGCACAATCACTTTGGGGCCCACGTCTGTGACGGCTTCAAGCTTTGCCGTGACCGCTGTCACCGCTTCGCCAGTGGGCGTGTTGTCGCCCACTTCATGCGCCATGAACACATCGTGGATCATCTGGAAGTTGTTGATCGCGTTGGGCACCTCGATCAGATCGGGGCAGCTCGCCGCCACTGCCGGCATTCCCGTCATCGGATCGGCCGCCTGTGCCTGGAGGCCGGTGTACATCGACAAACCAAATCGCACCTTGGCCTGTAGCTTGGAGACAAATCCGGTGGTTGGGTCGACCAGCACGTTACGGATCGTGTTCCAACGATCCAGCGCGCCCATCGTGGTGCCAAATCTTGCGGTCATGCTGGCGGACCGATCCACCAACAGCGTAATGGTGGGGGTCACAGTCTCGATTTCCACCCCCTGCTGAATGCAGGACGGATCGGGCGGCGTGGCCACCGTGCCCGGATTGGTGCTCAGGCCGGTGATGTCCCCGCTCGATGGGTCGCTTGATGAACTGCTCGTGCCTGTGCCCGTCCCGCTCGCGGTTCCCGCGGTGCCATTCGTTCCTGTGCCTGTGCCCGTTCCAGTTCCGTTGCCGGAACCCAGCGGACCCATGAGTTGGCTGTCGGAGGTCGATGCACTGCTGGCTTGGTTGCCACACGAGAGCAAGAGGGCCCCAGCCAACATTGAACCCAACAGCGAACTACCTAACAACGAACTACGGAGCGCGAACGTCGAAATCTTCGAATGGTTGGTCATGGCACTTTCCTCCCAGCCGCGTGACCAGGCTCATTGCTTGGTTGCACGACTGCCGAACCCAATTGCCTTCGCTGCACAACCTAACGCCGCACCGCGTCGAGGTTTGGGTTGGTTTGATACCGGTAGAGGATAACTCAGATGGAAGACCGGCGCTGTTTCTTCTTGTGCTTTGCAAGAAGTAAATTTTGCTGAAAGATCTTGCTAGTCGCTGCTTAACCTCTGGTGCTGTTTGCCTCAGATGGAAACTTCTGCTTTGCCAATCCGTCCCTCCGACTCAGTTATAATCTTTTGATGTGCATGGAACGCCCCATTTAGGCTAGGGTTTGACCCGCTTTTCGCCCGGCGTGGCTCAGGCCGATGAGGCAGCACAGCAGGGTCTCGGTAATGGATCTTCTCTACTTCGTCATTCTCATCAGTTCGTTGATCTTCGTTCACGAACTCGGCCATTTTCTTTTTGCCAAAGCATTCGGCGTCAAGGTCTTGATCTTCTCGCTCGGCTTTGGCCCGAAGATCCTGCGGTTGCGCGGCCAAGAAACGGAATACTGCATCGGCCTGCTTCCGTTGGGCGGCTACGTGCGCATGCTGGAGTCGGCCAAGGTCGACATCGTGTTGCCCGAGGATCGCAAGCGCACCTTCGAATCGCTGGCGTTGTACAAACGGATCATCGTGGTGCTCGCGGGCCCTGCTATGAGCCTGCTCTTTCCCATTCTGCTCTATTTCTCAGTGTTCGTGGGCGATGGCCCTTTCTTGCCCCCCACCGTGGGTGTGGTGCTGCCCGGTCACCCCGCAGACGGCATTTTGCATGCCGGTGACCGCATCATGGCCATCAACGGCAAAGATGTAGGCACGTTCGACGAAGTCAAACGCATTGTTGCGAAGAGCCCAGCGAAACCGTTGCTGTTCAAAGTCTTTCGCGACAATCACTACGTGGAGGTGGAGATCCCGGTTCAAGAGGTCATTGAGCGGCGCGAACTCGACATCTATGAACGGGTGGGCACCGTTGGCATTCAGCCCAGTGCACCGGCGCCTGTCGTTGGCGTGCCGGATGTGAGCTCGCCCGCATTTCGAGCGGGGCTTCGCACCTTCGATGTGATCACGCAAGTCGCCGGCAAGACGGTCAAGCGGTTCATGGATTTGGACGCGGAGTTGGCGAAGAATCACGGTGAAACGGTGCCCGTCGCCTACCTGCGACCGGTTCAAGTCGAAGCGGCGCTGTCGGGCTTAGCCACGATGTCGGTTTTTGAAGCCGGCGTGGTCGCACTCACGCCGAACCCAACGGGTGATACCCAGCTTGAGCGCACCGGCATTGAGTTGGCGGATCTGTACGCCGCGGTCGTTCCCGAGGATTCGTACTTGTACAAAGCGGGGCTGCGGGTGGGGGACAAGCTGCTCACCCTCGACGATCACCCGATTCCCGCTTGGTCCACTTTCGTCGATCGCTTGCAGGCCGAGCCCGACAGCCCGCACCGCTTCGAATTCTTGGCCTCGCGTGAAAGTCGAGTGCGCTCGGGCACCTTCCAGGTGCGGCGCGAGAACTTCACTGACGAACATGGCCAGACATTCGCCAAGTATTTTTTGCCCTGCGGCAGTTGGGCAAGCCGGGTGCAACAACAGGTGGGCTTGTGTTCGGCGAGCAGCGTGCAGCAATGGCTGCCCTTGGCGATTGAAGAGCGCGTTGAGCAGCCCGGCGCCATCCGCTATGCGTTGCAAAAGGCGGTGGAAGAAACTGTCGATGTCGCGCGCTTCACGCTCGTGGGCCTGTATCGCTTGGCTCAGGGACGCCTGAGTTTGGATTCGCTTTCAGGGCCCATCACCATTTATGAAATGGCCGGTGAGCAGGGCCGCAAGGGGGCGGATTATTTCGTATGGGTGATGGCCCTGATCAGCATCAACTTGGGGCTGTTGAATTTGCTGCCCATTCCTGTGCTCGACGGCGGGCATTTGATGTTCTTTGCGCTGGAGGCGATTTTGCGCCGCCCACTGCCGTTGCGGGTGCGCGAGGTGGCGCATTTGCTGGGCATGGCCGTCGTGGTGGGGTTGATGGCGATCGCGTTCAAGAATGACGTCGAAAAGCGCTGGGACGTGATTGTGGGGCAAGTGACGGAGCTGGTCAGTTAGTGAACGGCCAGGGCGTCAGGCAGCGCGTCGGGGTTGATGCGCGGCAGATCGCGGCGCGGGTGCTCACTCGGGTGCTGCGCGATCAAGCGTTTGCAAGCGCAAGTTTGGATGCGGAAATCGACAAGCACCCGCAGCTTGATGCGCGTGATCGGGGGCTTGCGACGGAATTGGTGTACGGCACCGTGCGCTGTTACCCGGCTCTGCTAAAGGCGCTGCGCTCGCACGCCCCGCGCGGCCTGCCAGAGGACGACTGGGCGTTCATCGTTCCGCTGGTCATCGCGGCCTACCAGGTCCTGTACTTGGATCGCGTGCCGGCGTTTGCTGCGGTGAACGCCGCGGTGGGGCAGATTTCGCGAGTGCGCGTCAAGCCTCTGGGCGGCTTTGCCAACGCGGTGCTGCGCAAGCTGGGGCGCAGCGTACACAGCCAAGAGCAAGCGGTGTTCGAGAGTGCGCCGCCCTGGCTGACGCAGGCGCTGCGCAGCGCTGTAGGCGAGCGAGAAACGCGCGCACTCTTGGGGATCAGCGACAGCGGCGGCTTTGCTCCCGGATTTCTGGGGTTGCGTTACAAGACGGGACAGTTGCCTTCGCAAGAAATCGCGAACGCGGAGCCCAGTCCGTTGCTCGATGGGGCCTACCGCGTTCGGCGTGCCGGAGATCCGCGCAGGCTTGCGGGATACCAGGCGGGGCACTTTTCGGTGCAGGAAGAGGGCGCGCAATTTGTGGCCGCGGCGCTTGGAGCCAAATCCGGGGAGCGAGTGTTGGACGCGTGCGCGGGTCGTGGACAGAAAACGATGTTACTCGCCGAGCGAGTTGGCGCTGGGGTCGTGTGGGCCAGCGACTTGTACCCAGCAAAATTAGCCGCACTTGCCGAAGAGGCACGGCGGTTGCAACTGCCGGAAATCCGCACCCGGGCTTTGGACCTCACGCAAGGCGTGGGCGATTTACCCGGTGATTTTGATCGGGTGTTAGTGGATGCGCCATGCAGCGGAACAGGCACCTTACGCAGAAGGCCCGAGATCTTGCTGCGGTTGCGCCCTGAGGATCCCACGCGTCTCGCGCAGCTGGCGGAGAAGATCCTGCGCACGGTGTGCCCACTGGTGCGCCCCGGTGGGCGGCTGGTGTTTGCGGTGTGCAGCGTGCTCCCTGAAGAGTGCGAGGCCGTCGTGGCCCGCGTGAGCGATATCTTGGCGCCCATTGCATTTGATTCGCCCGAGGTAACCCGGGTGTTCGGTGCGAATACGACTTCTTTCCGGTTGCTTCCGGGTGCGCACGGTACGGATGGCTATTTCGCTGCGAGTCTGTGCAGGGTTGCGGCGCGCTAGCTCGAACGGGTCGCCGTTCACCCTGCACATTTGATAGGATCGCCCTCATGAAGCTCGAAGGGTTGGCTAGTAAATTATCGGACATTAATCAGCTTGGCCTCACGCCGGCGCTGCGCGAACGGCTGGGCATCGCAAACGCCGATGTGACGCGCGGTAGGTTAATGGCGCAAGCCGACGACGCGCGCTCGCACCTCGGAGTTTACCTGCTGGCGGCGTTTGTGGTCGACGACACGGACGCCTGGGGCGACGGCGAGATCTATTGGTGGTGCATTCCGGCAATGGTCGGCGCTGATGGTCAAGTGCGTAAGAACGTGCTGCACCATTTGCCCTCCGGGGCCGCGCCGCACAAAGTCGGCTCGCTGGAGTGGATGAGCAATATTTCCTTGGGCGAGCCCCCGCTGTTGGCGGTGATCCCGCCGGATTCGGATCTGAAGACCTGTGCTCTGCGTCTCGGCTTTTACGACGACGACGGCAAACCGGCCGATATTGAAGCGGCCATGAAGAGCGGGTTGGAAGCCTGGGCACAGCTTTCCGATCAGTCGCTGCCGGGCCAAGAGCAAATCTTCCTGCCCGTGCGGCAAGCGATTTGGACCGCGCTCAACGCAGCCGAAGACGACATTTTGCTGGAGCAAGATTGGTTGATGCGCAAAGGCGAGAGCGTTCCCTTTGGTGCCGGAATGATCGATTCGTTGATCAACGCCAAGATCCGACTGTACTTGTTGGTGCGCGACGAACAGCACACCGAGCAATTCGGACCGGTGCAATTGCACAAAGGCCAGAGCGAGACGGTGCGGTTCAGTCAGCCCATGCGCAGCGGAGGTCGCCTAGCGCTGTTTGCGCGAGGGGCCGACGTGCACTGCACCTCGTTCGGCGACCTGAGCGCAGACATGCCTTTTCAAAATCGCGTAATTCTCGGCAGTCAGGAAGCGCAATTGCAGCAAGGTTTCAGTGTGGTCGGCAACGGCCCCGCGAAATTCATCGCGTTCTACACGCCCCCCGCATTGTAGGGGCGATTTCACGAATCGCCCCTACAATTTCCGCACTATTGCGTATGAGGCGTCGTGCACATGCCGGTCTGGGTGCCAGCAACGGCACAGGTCATACCGCTCGCGGCGTAGACGTTGAGATCGTGGATCGACCACCAAGAGGCGGCCGAAACGCCGTGCTGCACGAGCTTGATGTACTGCGCATTGACTGCAGTGAACGAGAAATCCGTAGTGAGCGCTCCCGCACCGCAAGCAACCGGTGTGAAAGTAGTCCCGTCCATTGACGTCGACACTTCCAGTTGTGGCGCGAAGTCCGTTACGGCAGACACCACGGAGATGCCATTGACCATGACGGCGCTGCCCAGATCGATCTGGAAAGTGAACATCTTGCTCATGGTCATGTTCACGCCGGAAGAGTAACGTGTCGTCGCTCCCGTGGCGTCGATCGCCTGAACCGGTGGGTTCATGTTCTGAGCGGTCGCCGCGCAATCCGAAGCCGTCACCGTCCAGCATGTTCGGGTGAGCGCAGTGGTGCCGTGGGTGCCGGTTGGTGCCGGGCAGTTTGGTGGGAAGTCACCGGCTGCCGCACCGCCGCTACCGCCAGCAGGTGTTCCGCCGCTACCGCCAGCAGGTGCTCCGCCGTTCGCGGTGCCGCCGCTTGCCATTCCGCCACTGCCGCCCGTCGTGCCGCCCGTCCCGCCAGTCATTACGGGGAATCCACCTGTCGCAACCGGAAAACCACCCGCGCTCGTGCCGCCGGTTGTCATTCCGCCCGACGCAGCTGGAGTGCCGCCGCTCGCCGTGCCGCCTGATGGCATGCCACCCAAATTGACGGGGAAGCCACCGGCGCTGTTCGTCATACCGCCGCTGCCACCACCACCCGCGGCGGTTCCGCCCATCGCGGCCATCATCGGATCGCTGCTGCCACTGCTGCAGCCGAAGCCGGCCGTGACTAAGAAGAGTGAAGAGAAAATGAAAGACTTGTGCATGGTGATCTCCTCGGGCGACGCCGTGCGAACCCGTGTGGGGGCCCTTTATTCCCCTTTGTCGGCGCTTCGGGTAGCAACATCTGCACGGCCCGTCAAACGGCGCTTTTCGAGGTATATCGTTCGAGTGCGTTAACT
>DATJEQ010000263.1:0-5391 GCA_035496495.1 Polyangiaceae bacterium | reverse complement strand
GCTGGTGGCCAATGTTTCCCACGAGCTGAAAACGCCGCTGTCGCTGGTGCGCATGTTCGGCGAAATGCTGTACACCGGGCGGGTTGAAAGCGAAGAAAAGCGGCGTCAGTATTTACAGATTGTCGTTTCAGAAAGCGAGCGCTTGGGGGGGCTGATAGAGAATGTATTGGATTTTGCACGCGTGGAACGGGGCAAAGCGGCTTTTGATTTCAAGCGCGCGGATCTGATGCCTTCCGTGGTTCGTGCGGTGGAGTTGTCGCGTGCGCGCGCGGAATACGAGAAGATCGCGATTGAGACGCACTTGCCTGAGCAAGCACCGCGGGTGGACATTGATGAACGCTCCATTGAGGTTGCGTTGCTCAATCTGCTCGACAATGCCGTCAAGTACGCGGGTAAAGGCGGCCACATTGACGTTTCATTGGATCGCAAAGGGAACTATTTACGGGTTTGCGTGAGCGATCACGGCCCTGGCATTGCCGCTGAAGATCGACGACGCATCTTCGAGCGCTTCGTGCGCGGCAAGCAATCGGGCAGCACGCGCGGCAGCGGGATTGGTTTGGCGTTAGTGCGGCAGATTGCTGTGGTGCATGGCGGGGATGCCTGGGTGGAGCCCAACGAACCGCAGGGCGCGCGCTTCGTGTTCACGATCCCCGTTGCCAAAGGGGCTGAAAAAACCGTGTAGTCCTTGCGGCGCGACGGCGACTGGGCGCCGTCACTCGTCGGATTCGCCGTCGTCTGTGCCGGGCTGCGCGGCCTGCAAATCCTTGTCACTCAGGTAAATGGAAGAATGATTCGTGGGGGCATTTGCCGGCACCGCTGCCGCTGCATTGGGGACGCTTGGGCGCCCAGCATTGGCTTCTGCGGATGGCGCGCCCGACTGTGAACTGGCTTGGGAATTTTCGCCGGCGGTGGCGTTTGCGGCGGCTTTGGCGGACGAAGCCATTGTCGCCTGCGCGAGCCCCGCGGGAACGGCCGGCAACGCAATGGCATTGATCAAATCGTCGTAGGTGCGCTTCGCACTGGCAAAGGCGGTGCGCTCATTTTGAGGCAGCCCACCTAACGCATCGAGGTGCAGCGATTCCGGATCGATGAATTGGTCGTTCTTCTTGATGCTGAAATGCAAATGCGGACCGGTGGAGCGCCCCGTGCTGCCCACATAGCCGATGATCTGCAACGTTTTCACGGTGTCGCCGACTTTGAGCCCGTCGGCAAAACGCGACAGATGCGAATAGCCCGATTTGTAGCTGCCCTTGTGCTGAATGCCGACGAAGTTCCCATTCGGCCCCAACGGGCCCATAAAGACGATGGTGCCGTACAGCGTTGCGCCCACGGGCGTGCCAGTCGTAGCGCCGAAGTCAGTGCCGGTGTGCGGCATGATCTTGTGCAGGATGGGGTGAAAGCGCTTGGGGTTGAAGCGCGAGGTGATCGGGGCGCCTTTGATGGGCTTGCGCCAGCCGCCTTCACTCAGAAGCTGCGCTTGGCCGTTCACGTAGCCTTTGGTCTGCTGCCCCTGAAAATAATAAACCCTGAGCGGCGATTCGCTACCGCGTGGCAAGTACTCGACGGCTTCGATGCCAGCGTAGCGCGCGAATTCACCCAACACCGTGACTTCTTGGGCGATGATGCGCAAGCGATCGCCCGGGTGGAACTGCTCAACACTGACGTGCCCTTCCAAGGCGCGGTTCAACGCCGTGCCCAGACTGGGTTCGAATCCGCTGCGTTGCGCGGAAGCGTCGAAGGAATCGGCGCCTACTAACAGCGCGCCGCGCGCGCGCACCCGTTCCACTTTGAGATCGAGCCGCTGCCCCTTGAGTTCTCCGCGCTCGTTTTCTTTCGCCTGGTAGATCTCTTCGTCGCTCACGACGTACTCGAAGGCGTTGAGCTTGCCGCCCTGTTGCAGCAGCGCAGTGAAGTGATCGCTGCGGCCGCAGTGATCCAGATTCTTCACCGACTTGAACGCGGCAAGCACGCGGTAGGCCTGACTGAGATCGACACCGGCGGCGACCACCGCTTTGAGGAACGGCTGATCGCCCATCGTTCCCTCGACGCGGCGGAACTGCGCGCCCCGCTCGTCGGAGATGCGCCAGGGGCCGGGGACCTTGGGGCGTTTCGGCAGCACCGGGGTAGCGGGCAGCGCAGTCGGGTTCGCGGTGGGCTCGCGGGGCAATGCCGCTGCGGCCGGCCCCGGCGGTGACTCCAGGTGGGCGCTGTTGGCAGCAATCGGTTGCGTGGCGGGCTCGCCCCTGGGGGCCCAATGCACCAGGGCGGCGAACAGGGAGGCCAGTGCGGTGAGGCCGAACAACACCCCGAAGAGCATCACGGTGTTGGAAGACAGAGGCGCCCCGCCCAGGCGTAGGGCCGGTTGCTTGGTCCCTCCGGTGGGCGCCCGGGCGATCCGCTCGAGCTCTTCGCTGAGCCCGCCCAGGGATTCGAACGGGTCTTTGGGCTCAGCGCTGGCGTTGGCAGCCTGGTTGGCGCGCGCGTCGCGGATGCGGGCGAGCAGCTTCTCGCGCACCGGGTGGGGGGTGACCACGGCTGAACCCGGCGCGGAATCGTCGGGCACATTGGAGCCCCCCGCGGCCGGTTCGAATTCGGGCTCCGTTCCGCCGTCGTCGCGAGCAAGCGGATCGACCACACGGCCAAAATGCCGTTTGCCGGGGTCGGAAGAGGTCACGCCCCGCGGTTAGCAGCCGATTTCCGCAGCAGCAAGCCCGATTCGGTTCTCATATCATTAAGTAAACTCAGAGAACTGGCTTTGGGTGTGGCGCTAGGCAGGGCTGGCCGGCTGCCAGGGTCGTGGCTTTCCGATTCCATGGCCACTATAACGGTGGCTTCGCCCATGGATGAGCACACCAAACAGCAGCTGCTTCTGGGTCGCGAGTATTACGAGAAGGGCGAGCTGGATCGAGCCGACGCAATGCTGCGCGAGGTGGTCCAAAAGGGGGTCGATCGCTTCGCCGATGTGTTCCACATGCTGGGCGTGATCTGCCACGGCCGCGGAGCGTTGAAAGACGCGCGCGCTCACTTCGAACGCGCGGTGGCGATCAACCCCAACTACACCGAAGCGCAGCTCAACTTGATGGTGACGCTCAATGACTTGGGCGAATTTGAAGCGGCGCGCAATTTATTCTCTCGCTTGAGGCACCGCGGCGAGGTGACCCACGAGTTAGATCCGTTCGCTCGCGGTAAGATTGCCAACATGCACGCCGACACCAGCCAGGCCTATCAAGATGTGGGCATGATGGTGGAAGCGATTGGTGAGTTGGAAAAGGCTGTGGCGCTTTGCCCCAGCTTTGCAGACTTGAGAACCCGCTTGGGCGTGCTCTACCGCGACACGGGAGACAGGCATCGGGCGCGGCTACAATTCGAAGCCGCCAAGGAAGCCAATCCCCGTTACCTCCAAGCAAGGTTGATGCTGGGTGTGCTGCATTTGACGGCAGGTGACTCGACATCGGCGATCGATGAGTTGCAAGCAGTGGTCGACGCTGATCCAGCCAACAAGAACGCCGAGATGTACCTGCGGGTTGCCAAACGCAACGCAGAAGGCGCAGTGTAGGGCGTATACCCAATTGCCATTGGTGTTGCGGGTTCCAGCGGCGGTGGCACCAAGAGCGCTGTCTGCGTTGTGCGGGTAGCTCCTTGATCGCTCAGCCGCCCCGTACGTAGTGCCCGAAGAACAGCACCGCGTTCGTCTGCACGTCGCGGATCCAATAAATGAACGGGCGATCTACCGTGACGGGCACGGGCGGATCGGGGGGTAGCGAATGACGCGATCCGACGTACGCGGTAGCTGCCGCCGCTTCGGTTCCTTTTTCGTCCACAACGATGCGCGTCTGATGGAACGCGTTGCTGATGAAGATCCCGTTCTCAATGTGGGGAAACTGCGCGACGCCGTGTTTAAAAGCGTCGACCATGCCCGCTGCTTGCAGCTCCGCTTTCAATGGGATCGTGCTTTTTACCGCAAACTTCGGCAGCCCAAGACTCAACGGCGTTGTCTGCAGGTTCGCTTGAATTTGCGCCGCGTCGTCTGCCGTCAGCGTCGCTTGGAACGTCATGAAATCGTCTGGGACGAGGATCACCATCTCAAGCTCGTCCCGTTCGTACGGCAGCGACAGCGCCACGAATCCGTCACCCGCGACGTAGGGGAATTCCTCCACTTTGTGCATCATCGGCACAGTGCTTTGCGCGCCGCCGAGGTCATGGAATGCGGCGGGCTGAGTGTCGAGTTCGTTGAACGGCTTGGCCCAGCTCCCCTTGAAGTACAGCGCGTCGGTCAGCACGAATACGGTTGTCCCAGCGATGCTGCCTTTCGGCAGCAACTCGGGGATCAAGCCGCCCGTGTCCTCGCCGACCTTCGCGTTGATGGCCTGTCGCGATTCTTCAGGGTGCGCATCGAACGGTGTCAGGTGCACGTCGGCGCCGTAGTATTGGGCCAATGGATCCAGGAACTCGTTGGTTGGGCTCAAATCCGGCAACATCCAAAAATCGTTGCTCACGCGCAGGCTTTGCGCATTGTAATCCGCAGAAGCTGCGTGGTTGCGCTGCGCCAGTGCCTGCGAGAGCGCGTTCTGGGACTTGTGCAGTGATGTGCCCGTGCTGCGAAAGCGCAGGGCGGCTTGCATCTGGCTCAGGGTTTCCCCCTCCGCACCCGCACTCAACATCGCGGTGGCGACACTGATGCTGTAAGGCGAGTAGACGAAATTGTGCGCCGTATCCGCCGCCAGATCGTAAAATCCCCAGCCAAACTGTGCCAGATCCTCAGCCGCCGCGACTTCTGCGCCAGGGGCCGGAGCCTCGCGCGCCAGGTTGCTCTTAACGACCTCGGTGACACCGTTCGCGTCCGCTCCAGGCGCGGCTCCGTCGCAGCCCAAGGCGGTTAGAGTGAGGAGACTCGCGAAGAGAGCGGGGTGAAAGCGCAATGTCATGGGTGTTCTCAACGCCCACGGGGTAGCATTTAACGTGCCAAATCGGTTTTTAACGGGCCACTGGGCAGTGAAGGGCAAATACTCTGAGGCGGGATCTGTTTAGTGTGCGCATGGGTGGGATGCGGAGCGCAGTGTTGAACGGGAGTAAGGTCGCCAATCGTGCGGTCGCACGAATTTCCACGGGAATACTGAGGATCCAGTCACTGCGGAGGCGACGCGGCTTTCACCCCCGGATGCACCAGTGCGTGTCTGTGCGAGATCCAGCAATTCGCAGGAACAGCTGTGAGGGGGCGTGTTCATTTGGGATTTTCGCACGTGCCCATCTCTACAGCAAGGCTCGCGTCGTCAAGGCACTCGAGCTCGTATCCACCATGACCCACACAAGCTGCGGAAACCCCTCCGGAACAACGGCCGAAAACCGTCCAACGATGATTGCAGCAGCTCAGCAGCGTGTTCGTACTTAGAT
>DATJEQ010000262.1:0-2829 GCA_035496495.1 Polyangiaceae bacterium | reverse complement strand
TCGAGCTGATCATCGATAATCAGAACGCGCCCCAGTATTTCCGCGGTGCTCTCCGGGTTTGCTTCGGCGCGTGGCCTCCGATTTTTCCACCTAGGTTTCGATTCCTAAAATCACCGCCTGAGCCGACGATCTCGACAATTTTAAGCAAAATATGCGCCGCCCCGGCGGACGGGCAAGGCGTCGCCTCCCCCAAGGAGGCCATGTTAAATTAGGTTAGCACCTGGCTGCCTCCAACCCTGTTACAAGGGACCATGATCACAGGGCGTACCGACGAGCAGAGCGTGTAGGAGCTATGCCTACTCCACGCACAGTGATTGTCGTACCGCGGGTGCACCCGGCGCTGCTCGCGATTGCCATTGGGGGCTTCTTCTTGTGGTGGCTCAGCGACGTGGTCACGCCAATTTTTCTGGCGTACCTGATCGCATATGTGTTCGACCCGGTCATTGATAAGCTGGAGGCCTGGAAGATCCGCAGGCCACTTGGTATTCTGATTGTGCTCATTGTGAGCATTGGGGGCACGGCGCTATTCTTGGCGTTGGTGTTGCCCACCATCGCGGCGGATGTTGCCAGCGCCGTGCGCGAGCTGCCCGGCAAGGTCTCAGAGCTGTGGGGAAGCTTCGTCCCGTGGCTTGAGGAGCGAGGGGTGGAAGTGCCCCATTCGACGACCGAGTGGGTGGCACGCCTGAGCACAAACGCCGATTCCGTGGCCAACGCCGTGTCTCCAGAGGGGGGGTTATTGACCCTGATCATTGGCTGGATATTTTCGCTGATCGGGTCAGCCCTTGCGGCCTTGATCCTGCCGGTGTTGGCCGTTTACTTCTTGAATGATTTTGATCGTATTTCGGCAGGTGTGCTGCAGCTCGTGCCTCCCCGACATCGCGCCGCGGTGACGAGCTACGCCGTCGAGATCCACAACATGTTGCGCCAATTCTTGCGCGGCCAGGTGACGGTGATGGCAATTTTGGGGATGCTTTATGGCGGGGCTTACACGCTCTTGGGGATCCGCCTGGCCGCCCCCATTGGTATCGCAGCAGGGGTGCTGCACTTCATCCCCTACCTCGGTAGCGCCTTTGCGCTGGTAGCTGGACTAATGATGTCGTTGCTCGAAGGCTGGCACCCGAGTCAACTCTTGGGCGTGGTGATCGCGTACGCTGCGGTGCAAACGCTCGAGGGGTTTGTGATCACGCCGCGCATTGTGGGCAGAAATGTGCACATCTCCGGAACGTGGGTGCTGGTCGCGCTGTTCGTGGGCGGAGAGATCTTTGGCTTCTTGGGAGTGCTCTTGGCGCTGCCAGTGGTTGCCGTTGCCAAGATCTTTGTGAGCAGGCTCTTGGCGCGCTACCAGGAAAGCGACCTGTTCCTTGCGCCTGCAGACACTGCAACTGACGAACAGCCTCCTGCTAACTCCTAGCCCGGCGGAGGAAGCGTTCGCGTTCAGTCTTTCCAAGTCTCTCCGCGGCCGGGCTCAATCAAGATGAGCGATGGTCTTGTTCAATTTGACTGAGTCAACCTGCCCTTGAGAGCGATATTCAGCGCTCCAAGCTCGTCAAAACTATCCGTGATTACCATGACTTGCGATGCCTAGCGGAAAGCTGGCTCGCAACTTGCTCAGTGGCGGGGTGCCGCACCTAGCGAGCACTGAGGGAGACATACTTTAAATGACAATTCGCAAACGACAATTGAGCGCCATGCTGATGGCGGGCTCGCTAGCAGGATTCCTGGGCGCAACGACGGCTCACGCCAGCCTTGACCAATGCGGAGGTGTTTTCATCTTTGCAGAGGCACAGTGCGCGTTCGTGCCAACTGAACAATGCAAGACCGATTGCACGACTGTAGCGGTCGAAAACTCGTGCGCCGCAGGGATTTACCCCGACTGCAAAGGCAGTTGCATGGCGAGCGCCACCGCGGAATGTGAATCCAGTTGCACCACGGTCTGCACGACGGATTGCGATCCGCCGTCGGACGCTGGCGTTTTGCCGGACGCGGGCGCTTTGCCAGACGCCGCCATTCAACCGGATGCCGCGACAGTGCTCGCACAGCCACCCAACTGCATGGGCCTATGCATGTCAGACTGCCAGCAGACCTGCACTGATACCTGCGCTGACTCCCCGAACCACGGCCCATGCCGTTCATGCTGCGCCCACACCTGCGGCGACCGATGTGAGGAACAATGCAAGGATCAGCCGGCGCCCGCGCCTGCCCCGGTGGTGACTACCCCTGCTGCACAAGCGGCGGCATGCTCGACCACATGCACAATGGCGTGCACGGGGTCCTGCACCGCACAGGCAAACGCGCAATGCCAGATCGACTGCCAGACGCCGGTTTATGCAGACTGCGAACAGAAGCAGGTTCAACGCTGTCAGACCGATTGTGAGACAACCGGGGGCGCTATTTTCTGTGACGGCCAGTTTCTCAACGCCACGGACATCAATTCCTGCGCCGAGCAGCTATCCAGTGAAGTGAGTATCAATGTCGACGTCCACCTCGCTGTGGCCGCCCATGTCTCAGGTGGGGGCACAGTAAGGACAACCACAACTTCAACGAGCGAGCACAGGGGTTGCGCAGTCGCTCAGGTGGGCTCATCTGGCGGCGACTCAACGTCCGGGCTCTTCGGGCTCTTCTCGCTGGGAGCGATTGGGTTCCTCCGAGGCCGTAAGAGTCGCATTACAGCAGCGACAAGAAATGACGCGTCATGAGGGGAATCCACTCTTTGGCGTGCTTCCAGCTGGGGGTCAGCGCAGCGCTGATGGCCCTGGCGGGAACGGCTGTGGCTCAAAATGTGACCAAGAGTCCGACGGATCATCCACAGTATTTCGTGGAGCTTGAGCC
>DATJEQ010000261.1:0-13722 GCA_035496495.1 Polyangiaceae bacterium | reverse complement strand
TTGGCTGAGTCCAAGTCACCCACTTGCAACAGCTCCAAGCCACGCTCTAATGCTGGATCGTCCCCCGCCGAATCGGGGCGAACATCTCGGTGTTCGAACGTAAATGGGGCCTCTGTGGCGCGATGGATCCCTTTTTCCATCGCATCCCGCGCACGCGACGCGTCGATTGCCGCCAACCGACTGAACGCGTGCAGCATGTAATACGACATTGGGCGGGATTCGATCAGCGTGCCCAGCCCGGTGAGGCCTGCTTCCTTGTCGCCCGCTTCTAGCTGGGCACGCGCGAGAAAATAGTTTTCACGCCCCGCTTGCTCGGAATCGGGATCGGCGTCGGGCAAACCTCCAGCGCGAGTGAGCAGAGCGATTGCGGCGCGATAATCGCGGTTCGAAAGCTTGGCTAACGCGAGTCGGAATGCGCCCTCACGGGTCATGTCCCCGTCCGGGTAGTCGTCGAGCATGCGTGTTAACGAATCGGCAAAATGGGCGTCGTCTTGCAGTTCTTTATAAGCCAGCGCCGTGTACAGGCGAGCGTCGTCACCCAGGGTACCTTTGGCAGGGTTCGCTTCCACCCCGCCCATGAGCGCGACGGTGGCGGCGTACCGTTTATCGGAAAATGCGCATTTGCCCGCTAGGAACCCCGCGCGCGCTTTGAGGTTATCGTCCGTGCAGTGCTTCAGCGCGTCACTCAAAAGCTCAACCGCCTTGCCCCACTGACTCAACCCAGAAAGGGCCTTAGCGCGCAAGAATCGGGCCTCGCACGCTGCGGTCGAGAACGGCGTCGTGGCTTGAGCGGCGTACAAATCCTGCGCGGCGTTTTCCGCCTCTTGCAAGCGACGCTGAGCCAGGAGTGCCTCAATCTGTGCGAGTCGTTCGTCTGTAGAGAGTTGTAACGCACTCAAACGTTCGCTCTCGGGCAAGAGCTGCGTGGCACGCTGGGATAACTCACCCAGAACGTTCAAATCGGCGGAAGCTTCGCGACTGAGTTTCTTGAGCCAATAGAGAGCACCGCCCAGCGATCCGCCCGCCGCGCTGGACCCCTCTTTGCCCTTGTTCTTCTCCTCACTCTCAATCAACAAGCGTGCGTAGCTCAGCGCTATTTGTTGCCATCCGTCTGGTAGAGGGGTCGCGTTCAGGCACGCCCCGTAACGTACCAGTGCAATGTCTGCGGCACCGATCTGGCTTGCAGCGTCTGCCGCCAACCGATCCACAAGACCCGACAGCGGCGGCGGGGCCACGATGTGCTGCGCCTGGTCTAAGGCACCACGTGCATTACCCATGCGCAACTCAATCCGCGCCGCTGCAAATTGGGCATAATTCGAAAGGGCCCATGGTTCAGCCCCCACCGCGCGATAGCGCTCCTTGGCCGCGTTGAGATCGCCAGCGCCTTCCGCCAACCGAGCCAGCAGGTAGCTCCAACGCTTGGCTTGTTTCCCCTCTGGCTTGGCCTGCACAAAGGTTTGTTGGGCAAGGCGCAGCGCTTCCTCAGCTTCTCCCTCGTCGAGCGCCTCCATCACAGGCCGCAGTGAGGTCAACGCGAGCAGCGGAACAGCGCCCTGTAAATCGTAAGATTGAGACGGTGCAGTCGAAGAAGCCCCTGGCGAAGCTGCAGGGTGCTGGGTGGAATTGGAAACTTGTGCCTGATGAAGCGGCGCGCGCGCCGGATGATCCTGTGTGTTGGAACACGCCTGCTCCACCAACACCAAGGTCGCCGCCACAAGGGCGCCTCCGGTACAAATCCAACCGCGCTTTGTCACCTCTGGCCTGTGAGGGAATGCCGAGCCACCCATTGTTCGTCTGCCAGTTCATCTTCGCGCTCTTCTTTGCTGCGCCGTTGTTCAGCCAGCAACCTTGAGCGGTGTTCCGTCACTGCATCGGCTTGTGCCACCGCACCGGTCATCCGCGCTTGCTGCTCGCGATGCTCCGTCAGAGCCTGCTCCAATTCACTGGACTGACGCTGCTCATTCTCCGTCAAGGTTTTCAACAGTGAGCGCGCTCGTGTGGAGAATGCCGCGTGGTGGACAAGATCCGCAGCACTGGCAACACCCGCGCCCAGCCGCTCCGTCTCCGTTGCCTGTTGGACGGCCATTCCCGCTTGCTGTGCTTCTCGAGCGAGTGTTGCACGGCGGTGCTCATCGGCTGCCTGCGCAGCCTTCAGCGACGCCTGCGCGAGCTTTACAGCCTGCTGCTCTTTCTCGTGCTCTCGCCGCGCTTGCAACGGCTTCAATGAGTCGCGACCCGTCACAGGCAAACCCTAACCCAAATCGCCCAGTGGGTCGATTTTCTGAGCAACCGTGGCCTAAGAACGCGATGTTTCCGCGTTAACTTGACGCGATCGCGCGTGCCACTCTTGCACGCTGCGCACCTGCGCGGCTCCGCGTTGGGAGCTGTGGGCAAAGGTTTCCAATGCATCCACCGCGGCAAGGGCAGCCGCCATCGTGGTGAAGTAGGGCACATTTCCCAGTAGTGCGTGACGGCGAATGGCATAACTATCGCGAATAGCCTGAGCGCCTTGTGTGGTGTTCATCACCAATGAGATAGCGCCTTGTTGGATGGCGTCGACCACGTGTGGCGAGCCTTGCTGCACCTTGTTCACTCGCGTTGCCGGGATGCGGGCCCGTTGCATGGCCTGCGCGGTGCCTTCTGTCGCTACAATGGTGAAACCGAGGTTGCGCAACCGCTGCGCTATATGACAGGCCAGTGGCTTATCTTCATCTTGCACACTGATGAAAGCGCCCCCTCGATCGGGCAAGGTGACACCGGCAGCGAGCTGCGCTTTGCCAAACGCCACCGCGACGCTGGTGGAAATGCCCATCACCTCGCCGGTCGAGCGCATCTCCGGCCCCAAAATGGTGTCGACACCCGGGAACTTTACGAACGGGAACACGCTTTCTTTTACGGCCACATGTGTGGGCACTGGCTCGTCCGCAATCCCCAATTCTTTCAACGATTTACCAGCCATGACCTTGGCTGCGATCTTGGCCAGAGGCCTGCCCACAGACTTCGACACGAAGGGCACCGTACGCGAGGCGCGCGGGTTCACCTCAATCACGAACACCTCGTTGTTCTTCACCGCGAGCTGCACGTTCATCAGCCCCACCACGCCCAGCTCCAGGGCGAGTAACTTCGCAACACGCTCGATTTCGCCGACGATGGCTGCGTCCAGCGTGTGGGGCGGCAAGACACTGGTCGAATCCCCAGAGTGCACGCCGGCCTCTTCAATGTGCTGCATCACGCCGCCGATGACGCACGCCTTGCCGTCGGAAACGCAATCCACGTCCACCTCGATCGCGTTCTTCAAGTATTGATCGATGAGCAAGGACGGCGCGCCGCTTTCTCGCGCAACCTCGACGGCCAGCTCGGCATAGGCTTCCACATCTTGCTCGTTCCAGCACACCATCATCGCGCGGCCGCCGAGCACGTAAGAAGGCCGCACCAACACCGGGAAACCGATTGAGCGCGCGATTTCCAGCGCCTGCGGTACGGTCGTCGCGATCCCCGCGCTGGGCCGCTTGAGGCCCAGCTTGGTTAACATTTCTTCGAAACGCTCGCGATCCTCCGCGCGATCAATGGCGTCCGCCGACGTGCCCAGAATCGGCACCCCGGCTTTGGTCAACGGCACCGCGAGCTTGAGGGGCGTTTGCCCACCGAACTGCACGATCACCCCTAACAGCTTGCCCTTCTGCTGCTCTTCCCGACAGATCGCCAGCACATCTTCCAGCGTCAGTGGCTCGAAGTACAAGCGATCCGACGTGTCGTAATCGGTGGAAACGGTTTCCGGGTTGCAGTTGACCATCACCGTTTCGATCCCCAGTTCGCGCAGAGCGAACGCGGCGTGACAGCAGCAGTAATCAAACTCAATGCCCTGCCCAATGCGATTGGGGCCACCGCCCAAAATGATCACCTTCTGCTTGTCGCTGACTTCCGCTTCACTCTGCGTTTCGTATGAGGAATACAGGTACGGAGTCTTGGCGGGGAACTCAGCCGCGCAGGTGTCAACGCGTCCGAAGACTGCGTTTATTCCTAATTTCTCGCGCAAGGCTCGCACATCGCCTTCGCTGGTGTGGCGCAAGGCACCGATTTGGGCATCGCTGAAGCCGAGTCGCTTGCTCTCCCACAACAGCTCTGCCGTCAACTCGGGCGCCTGTGCAATGACCGTTTCGTGCTCAACGATTTGCATCATCTGATCGATGAACCAAGGATCGATCTTTGTGATGTCGTGCACCTCTTGCGGCGTAACGCCCACGCGCAGCGCGTCCGCTACATAGAACAGCCGCTCGGCGGTGCCGGTGCCAATGCGCGAAAGAATTGCGGCGCGCAACTCCGCAGGGGATGGCGGCGGCAATGACGCTCGCGGGCGCACTTCGGGCGGCGCGTCGAAGAAAAGATTGCGCGCCGTTTCCGGAGTAAAAGAAAGCTGTCGGTAGTCGATCCGTCCGATCAAGCTGACCAAACCCGCCTTGCCGGTTTCCAGAGATCGCGCTGCCTTCTGCAACGCTTCTGGGAAGGTGCGGGCAATGCTCATCGCCTCGCCCACGCTCTTCATTTGTGTGCCGAGCCGTGGATCCGCCCCCGGGAATTTCTCGAAAGCAAACCGGGGCCACTTCACCACCACGTAATCAATCGTGGGCTCGAACGCCGCGCTCGTCTGCGTGATGTCGTTCTTTAGTTCGTCGAGCGTGAGCCCCACGGCGAGCTTCGCCGCGATCTTGGCAATCGGGTAACCCGTGGCCTTGGACGCGAGTGCGCTGGATCGCGAGACACGCGGATTCATTTCGATAACGATCACGCGACCATCTGCCGGATTGATCGCGAATTGAACGTTGGAGCCACCTGTTTCCACTCCAATTTCGTGCATCACCGCTTTGGCGGCGTCACGCAACCGCTGGTACTCGCGATCCGTCAGCGTCATCGCGGGCGCAACGGTGATTGAATCGCCGGTGTGGACGCCCATCGGATCGATGTTCTCGATTGTACAAATGACGATGAAGTTGTCAGCGGAATCCCGAATCACTTCGAGCTCGAATTCCTTCCAACCGAGCAGACTTTCTTCGATCAGCACTTCGCGCGTGGGTGATTGCGACAGCGCCCACATTACCTTTTGCTCCAGCTCCCCTTCGTTCTCGACCACGCCGCCACCGGCGCCACCTAGGGTGAAGCTGGGACGCAGGATGCACGGATAGCCGGTCGTTTTGACCACCTCGCGGGCCTCTTCGAGCGTGTGCGCATAACCGGAGCGTGCCGATTCCAGGCCGGCTCGCTCCATCGCTTCTTTGAACAACAAGCGATCTTCGGCTTTGCGAATGGCATCGACCTGGGCGCCAATCAACTTCACGCCGTGCTTCGACAGGATCCCGCGATCGTGCAGGGCGAGTGCGGCGTTGAGCGCCGTTTGGCCACCCAGCGTCGGTAACAGCGCATCGGGGCGCTCGCGTTCGATGATCGCAGTGAGCGTGATGGGCTCAATCGGTTCAATGTACGTGCGCCGCACCAGTTCCGGATCCGTCATGATGGTGGCCGGATTGGAATTCACCAACACCACGTCGTAACCGAGGTCGGTTAACGCCTTGGCTCCTTGTGTACCGGAGTAATCAAACTCACACGCTTGCCCGATCACAATTGGGCCCGAACCAATCAGCAGAATCTTCTTGATGTCGTCGCGTCTCGGCATGGCAGGAGTCGGGCGGCGGGTGCCGCCGAGCAAGGCGCGTTTAGCACAGCGCGCCGTGCGCCTGACCCGAAAGTGGGAAATATTCTGCACCCTCGGAAAAAGCCGTGATTTGGCTGAGATCTTGGACTTATCATTGTTCTTGGGGCAGCCTTCTGGCCGGGTTCGGCTCGGGGCTGGGCTCAACGCGCGGGCACGGCCCACGAGCACTCCAAGAGCGAGTTAGCAACGCCATGTCGAAAGGCCCTTCTGTTCTTCGAGCGGTCATTGTCGTCGCAATGGTCGGCTGGTGTGGCGCGGCGTTTGCTCAGGCCGACCCGGACGAATTAGCGCGGCGCCATTTCGAATCCGGCGCAGCCTACTTTGAGCAGGCGGAATACGAATCGGCACTGCGCGAATTTCAGGAAGCGTACACGTTGTCTTCGCGCCCGGAAATTTTGATCAACATCGCAACCGTTGACGAGCGGTTGAGCGACCTCAAGGGCGCGATTGCGGCGCTCGACGACTATTTGAAACAGCGCCCTGATGCCGAGAACTCGGAAAGCCTGCGCATTCGCCGTGACAATCTGCACAAGCGCCTCGACGCGCAAACTCCGCCCCCTGAGCTCCAAGCGACGCCAGCGACCGCTCCGGCACCCGTCCCGGCCTCAGCGCCAGCCCCTGCCACCACGGAAAATGAACCGAATCGCGTGCCTTCTTATGTTCTCTTTTCCGTCGCTGGGGTTTCCCTAGCGGGCGCGCTGCTCACCGGTGGCTTTGCGCAAGCCGAATACAACGACCTCAAGAAGCAGTGTGCTCCCAATTGCGCCAATAGCGAAACCGCAAACGCAAAGACTTTGGCCGGCTTCAGCACAGTACTGACCGGTGCGGCAATCGCGAGCGCTGCCGTGGGAGCGGTGCTGTGGTTCACCATCGGCAGCGAGCACTCAGAAACACACGCGAGCACTAGCGCTGGGGTTGCGTTCACTCCTCAAGGGCCTGTGGCGCAAGCAAAGGTGACCTTCTGATGCATCGGCGGCTGCAACAGCGGGCGCGGTGGTTTCTGGCTTTGCGTTTGGCAACGGCTTGGTTTTTGGTTTTGCCTCTGGCAACCGCATGCTCGTTCTTGCTCGATTTCAACAAACTGCAAAAAGGATCGGTGGACGCGGGAACATCGGGCGCTAGCGGGCACGGAGGAAGCCATAGCGGCGGCACAGGGGGCACTGACGGCAGTGTCAGCAACCTGATGGACGCAGCCTTGGACTCCGCCGCTGGCGGCCGAGATGCCGGTGATGCTTCAGCGGACTCCGCGTTGCCCTGCCCCATGCCCTGCGACGATCACGATCCGTGCACGACCGATCTTTGCGTTGACGGCCAGTGCGTCTCCACCGCCAGCGCGGGTATCGTTGAAGACGGCTTCAGTCAGACGCTAAACGGGGACAACATCTACCGCGCCTCGCTGGTTGCTGGCGCAAATCGCTTTTACCTCGCGACATACGGCAATTTTGCCGCTGGCGATGCCGCAACCAAGCAGGACATCGCGCTTTACTCCATCCCGGCAACGGGCAGCACTTGGGCGCAAGGGCCTCAGGCCTTGTCGCTCAAGAATTTCGGCAGCGATGTGGTGATCAGCCCTGCAGCTTTGGTGTGGAATGACGCAGCATCAGAGCTGATCAGCTATTTCGCGGTGGGCCCAACCAGCCCAGCAAATTTCGTCAATGCGGGTCAGATCCAGCGCGCGGAACTCAGCGCGGATCTGCAGCCGGTGACCATCGCGGCAGCGAGCGCTGATTCTAACTACCGTTACCTCAACAACACGTTGGGGCCCGCCGCCTCACACATCCCCGGTGGCGAGGATTTCGTAGCTTGGACGGGAGCTCCCCCCGCGACGGGCGCGCTTGGAGCCGGGATTTACGTTCAGACCGGCTCAACCCCACTCGCGGCCGCCGCAACACCTGACATTTGGGCCCCTCAAGAGATCACCGGACTGGCGACAATCTATGGCTTGGGCGGCAACGGCACCCCTGGCCAACCGGGCGTGGTGTGGATGACCCAACGCGCCAATGCGGCCCAGGTTGACACTCACTTGCAGCTTCTAGGCAACGCGCTGTCTCAAACCTTCGGCCAATGTCTGAACAGCGGCGTGCAGGGGATCAGCGTGGTCACAGGCCGCGCGCACCTTGATGGCTTCTGGTTCACAGGGTGGACCAAACAGCACGGACCGGATTTCGAAACCGAAATGACGCCAATCGTGTGCACGGATCCACAGACTTGTCTGTTCAACGCCACCTGCGGCGATCAACAAGCTCAGCTGCCCACACTGCGTAATCCCAAGATCACCTATTATCATCGCCTGAGCGACAGCAGCAAAGTCACGCACCAGGCACTGGTCGCTTCAGTGGTCGACAACAGCGCGAACAAGACTTCCATCGTGCTGCTCGTGCAGCGATTCAGTTTAGACAACAGCGACGCCGGCTCCACCACGACGCAGATCGGCAGCCTGACGCTTGCCGAAGCCGGCGCCACGCAGGGCCCCGACTGGCCCGAATTGGCCATGATTGAGCCGGACAAATTGGCCGTCTCCTGGATCGAATACGGCCCCAGCAAAGACACCTTGCACGTGGGCCGCTACCGCGTCTGTTACGGCGACTAGAAATCTCCGCTGAGCAGCGCGCCGCCGAGAGTCGGCACTAAACGGAACGACACCGTGCTTTGGTTCCTGGTCAGCTCGTGTTCCGGCCAGAACAGCAGCGCAGCAGTGCCGCCGAGAGCGCCTGCGCCTGCAATCGCAAAGCTCCACACGCTGATCGTGCGAGACTTATCGCGTGCAGTGATGGCAGAGCTGAGGTCCGAGCAAGCTTGCTCGCGATTGCTGTCTGCAAATGGCGGCGTGCACTCCGAGCCGGGCGCGGTGGGTGTACCCGCGACAGAGAACTGCATGACCGATGCATCGATGTTTCGACGCGCCAGATCGGCATCGTGCTGACGGCCGATGGCGTCCAATAAGAAATAAGCGCCAACCCCGGCGCCTGCGACCGCGAGCCCGAACGCTGAAAACGTGACGACCCGTTTGGGTAAGTTGGGATCCTGCTGGCCGACGGCGGATTGCTCGCCCGGCGGGTATGCCGGGCCGGCGGCGGTGTGAGACGGCGATAGATCGAATTGCAGCGTCTGCCTGCTGCCCGCGCTCAATGAAACGGTTCGCGTCAGCGCTTGCTTACCCGGCTGCAGCACCGCAATCGTGTGCTCGCGCGGATCGAGTGGAATGTCCACCCGCAAGCTCGCTGGGGAGACGCGCTCCCCGTCGACGGTCACTTCCACCTCGTCCGTTGTTCCAATGAGGGATAGCTTCAAATGGGCAATTTGTGCATCGACCTCTTGACGCCTCGCAGGCACCAGCTCGATCACGCTCTCATCGCCCTTCACTTGCGCGAGTTCCTCGGCCCTGCCCAAATCGTTGAGCGCCTCCACGTAGCGGCCCAAATTCTGCTCGCATACCGCGACGTGGAACAGCACCCCCGGCGTCACCTTGATGGTCTCGACCTCGCGCAGCGTCTTGAGCGCTGAATCCCAGCGCCCGAGTTCTTCGTCCGCAGTCGCACTTTGGAACAGGCGCCGCGCAACCAACACATCTCCGGCTGCGGGTTCGTCCGCGCATGCCCCACGAGTAAACCCCGTGCACACAGCAGGGAACGCCACCAACAAGGTCAGGCGCCAAAACGGCGGTGCGCGAAGCGACATCTCTAAGAACCCCCAAATGGCCCGCGCAGGGTAGCTGAAATTCGACTTTCCTCCAGCGTCGGCACGACTGGCCTTCTTATTTATGGCGGGTGCGGTCGCCGCGCGGGGGGCTCTGTGCCACCCCAACAGGGCGTGAAAACCCAACGCCATCTGTTGGCCTTTGGCGACCTTCGAGCTAAACCGCTGCGTCATGGCAAGGCGTTCTGCGCGCACGGTCAGTGTGTTGGGCGCAACTTTGTGCGCTTTACTGTGGGTCGGCTTGGCCCAAGCAACGCCCAGCTCGCTGAGCATGACCGAGGCGCGCCGCCGCTTCGACGAAGGCGTGAGTGCCTACGACAACAAGGACTACGAGGCGGCTCGTGTTGCCTTCGCGCAAGCCTACGCACTGGAGCCCCTGCCGGAGCTTCTGATCAATCTCGGACATGCGGAGCTGAAAACCGGCCGCAACGTTGAAGGCTGCCGGCACATTGCCAAAGCGCTGCGCGAGGCAGAAATTGGATTGGGCGAACGACGCGCCGCGGAGCACGCACTGGAGAACGCTGAGCATTTCGTGGCGCGCATCAAGGTCGCCGTGAATCTCGATGGTGCCGATTTAGTGATCGACGGCCAAGACATCGCGGCGTCTCCGATGATCTACCCGTGGTACCTGGAACCCGGAGAACATCGCGTGCGTGCGAGCAAAGAAGGTTTTCAATCCGACGACCAGGTCGTCACAATAACCAAGGGGCAGCTGAAGACGGTACGGCTCAATCTGCTGCGCCCCGGGGAAGTGCTGACGAACCTCGCAACACCGACACAGCCGCCGGTGGACGACTCGTCACACCGCCGCTCCATGATACCGGTGTGGATCGGTGGCGGGCTCAGTGTGGCGGGCATCGCAACGGGCGTGGTGTTCACCGTGATCGCGGCCAACCACCGCAGTGATCGAAACGCCAAATTGGACGACCTCAGTGGAAGCGCACCCTGTGGGCAAGGCTCCGGCACCGTGACGACCTGTAACCAAATTCAGCAACTCGATAAGACCGCCCGTCGGGATCAAACGATCGGATTCATCGGCTTCGGCGTGGGCGGCGCTGCGCTGCTCGGCACCATCACGTACGTGCTGTTGACTCCGTCGGGCTCGTCGGAGTCTTCAGCGAGCATTCGCTTGACGCCGGTGATCGGCCCGCAAATCTCTGCGCTGAACCTCAGCGGCGCATTCTGATCGCTGCAGCCCGCTCAGCTGATCATGAAGCTGACAAAATAGTCGATTGCGAAGATCCCCACGGCGCTCACGACCACTGAGGTGACCACAGCGCGACCCACACCGGGCGCGCCGCCCTGGGTCGCGGTGCCGAAGCGACAACTGGACAGCGCGATAATCACCCCGAAGAGCACGCTCTTGATCAGGCCGTGCGCGATATCGCCAATGCCCAGTAAGTCGCCGGTGATGCCCTGAAAGAACAGCGACGGCTCCACGCCGAGCATGACCCAGCCGGCCTGCGATGCACCCACCAACGCCAAAGCGTCCGAAGAAACAGTGGACAGAAACAACGTGAGCACAATGCCGATAAAGCGCGGCACCAGCAGGTAGCTCGTGGGGTCAATGGCGAGCGCCCGCAACGCGTCGACCTGCTCCGTGACGGCCATGGTGCCCAGCTCTGCCGTATTGTTAGCGCCCACCCGGCCCGACAACATCAACGCGGTAAGCAGCGGCCCCACTTCACGCAAAATAGCGAAGCCAGCAGCCCAACCGAGGAGCCCCTCCGCGCCCCAGCGTTGCACCGTGGGCGCCGACTGAATCACCATGATTGCACCGGTGAACAGCGCCGTGGTGATCACGATGGGCACGGATTTGACGCCCATGCGGTACATCAGCCGCAACACTTCGTGGCCATCGATGTCCAGCTTGATCAGCCGCACAATGATGTCGCGCAGCAGCACAGTCATGCCGCCAATGGCTTCGGCAACGTCGAGGAACAACGCTCCCGCGCCACCCATTGTCGATACTGCGCGCTGCCCAATCGTCATAGCGCGCCACTATTCTGCTGCGACCACGCTGGGCGCTGGCCCAGCAGCGCTTTGCGCTGAAATCCGCCAGGCCGACTGCGGTGGATCGCGCGGGGGCAAGAGCCGGGGCAGGAAAGTGGGCGGGGGAGGTGGCGCATTGCCCTTGCGCGGGATCTTGACCACACGCCCCGTACGAATCAACGACGATTTCAAACCGTTGGCTTGTTTGAGCGCTTGCACGCTGACCCCGTAATGCTTGGCGATCTTGCCCAAGGTATCGTGCTTCTTCACCACATGGGGAATGCTGTAGGTGGGCGGCTCAACCAGGCCAGCATTGAGCAATATTGCGTAGCAGCGGTGGGCCGTCTGCTGCGCCACGGGGGCATCAAAGCGGATGTGCAGGTGCGTTCCATGACCCGGCGCGTGGCGAATCACCGCGCCCCGCGCAACGCCGGTGCCTCGGAACACCGCATCCAGCCATTTTGGATCTTCACCAATGCGCTCCGCGTAATCGCGGAGCAGCGGGTGCAAGCTGCGGTCGATCAGAATGAAGCGCACGTCCGTTTCTGTGATCAAAGCGCGCACGAAAGCCCAGGTGCGCGCCGCATCGAAGTTGTCGGCACTCGCGCGCCGATACCACTTGCCCTCCTTCGAGTAGAAGAAGCTGATATCCACATCGCGGCCGGATTGATGGCTCAAGTGCGGGCTCAAGTATCCGCCCGATTGAGCGCTGATGTCGCCGACGAACAACGCCGGTGAGTCCGGGAATTGTTGGTGCACCTTGCCCAGTGCCTTGGTCAAATAGTCGATCGTTTCTTGGGTGCCCCAGCTGGTGCCCGACGAGACGCGGTTCCAATACGGGCTCTCGGGAAGTTGCACGGCGTTGATCAGGCGCCCACTGTTCGGCAGACCAATGCTCATGCTTCCCAGGCGCTTCTTGTCGGTGTTGAGCAGGCGACTGATCTCCGCGTCGCTCATCCCATCCAGGGGGTAAGGACGCTTCTCAACAGTGCCCTGCAGAGAGCCGGTGGATTCGTCCTCCTCGTCCAGCTCGTCTTGTGGTTCTGAATCGTCGGCAGAGTCGGATTCGTCGACAGTGCTGGCGGTCTCCCTTTGGGGCTCGACGGGGGTGCCCAGGGCTTGACCGGGGGTCGCAGGGTCGGGTGTAGTATCCTCCAATGTGTCGTCAGCAGGCTGCTCGACCATGGGGGTCGTTGGAGGGGTCGCGGCTCGGGGAGCGCAGGCGGCAAGGAGCACTGACAACACCTCCGCCCGCAGCACCCGATGCAGCAGGGGGAGAGGCCTCCGCTGCCTCGGGAAAACTGACCGCGTGTTCAATATGAAGATCTGTGTGCTCAGCGAGCAGCTCAGCTGAGCATTACATAACTATCAAGGCAGCCCGCTTACCGCCTTTAGTGGTGCTGGACGACGTAACGCACCCAATTGTGGATGCACGTTACCTGGTCCGCCGTGAGCGCCGGAAGCGTTTGAGGCGTCTGCGTGGATCCAAAGGGCATTTGTTCGATCGTACCCATGCCAGTGGGCCCGCAAGTGGGGTGTGGCGCGATGACTCTCAAAATCATGCTGTTCTCGACATCCGCGCTGTTGATGTAGACGTCGCTTGTTCCGCCGCAGAAGAAGCTCATCGATTGCTTATCGAGCAAACGCGCCTCCGGATTAGCCGTCTCGAGATCAGGCGGGAAGGCTCCTACGTTGACGGCACTGTGGCAGCCGGAGCCGATGCAGCCGGCTTTCTTCTGCGCCAACGGAGTGCTCGGCGTAACGGGCTGACCATTGACGTCGTTATCCGTATTGACGCTGAAGATCATTGCTGGGGCGTCGCAGAAAACGGCTTCGCCGGCAGAGCCACCGCTGCCGGAGCTAGCGCCGCCGGTACCACTCGAGCCACCCGTGATGACGCCGCTGGTACCGCCCGAGCCACCCGTTGTGACGCCGCCGGTGCCACCAGAGCCCGAGCCTCCGGTTTTGTCGCCGCTAGAGCAGGCGGCCAGAGAACCTGAGAGGATGAGAAATGAAGTAAGAAGAATCGAGTGTTTCATGGACTCCTTCCATTTTTGCGTGGGGGCGATGCTGAAGGTAACCTAGTGGCCTGAATCTCGAAATCCATTGACCGGATCCACAAAGCCAGCAGCTGCTCAAATGTCGTTACGCGTCACTTATGCTCCAGGATTTCGAGCTCGGCACCCTTGCCCGCCAGCAAGCCGTTCGCAATCCCGAATTGCGGCTATCCGACGGTACGGTAGGGTGCGCTGAAACTGCAATGTTACACGTCCATGGCAAGGAGTCAGGCGACTTCATGGGTAAACTCGTGACTTTACGAGCGGAGC
>DATJEQ010000260.1:0-4200 GCA_035496495.1 Polyangiaceae bacterium | reverse complement strand
CCGTCCACGTGGTGCAGATGAGCGAAAGTGAAGCGGTGACGCAGGCGGTGGCCCGCATTGAGCGGGAGCTGCAGGTTTTGGGCATTGATTGCCTGATCGATGACCGCGACGAGCGCCCGGGGGTCAAATTCAAAGACGCGGATTTGATCGGTATCCCGCTGCGGGTCACCGTGGGGGAAAAGGCTCTGGCAGCCGGCAATGTGGAATTCAAGCCCCGTTCGGAGCGGGATCCGAAGAAAATTGAGCATATTCCGCTCGATCAGATCGCGACTTTCCTTCACAACAAGGTGCAAGAAGGCAGCAAGTCGTGACCTCCAAGAAGAAAGTCAGCTCAACCCAATCTGTGCACGCCGGCATTGGGAAGAAGCGCCCCAACCACACGCTGGCCCCAGGCATAGCCCAGACGGCGACTTTTACCTTCGAGAACACCGCAGATCTAGAGCGCTACATGCGCGGGGAGGACAAAGATCCGAACCGCGAAGAGTACGGCCGCTACAGCAACCCCACCGTACAAGAGCTGGAAACACGCATGGCGGTGTTGGAAGGCGCGGAAGACGCCGCGGGTTTCAGCAGCGGCATGGCGGCCATCACCCACGCGCTGCTCACGCTGACCAAAGCCGGCGATCATGTAGTGTTGTTCAACGATTGCTACCGTCGCACCCGGCAATTTGTGTCAACGACTCTCTCGCGCTTTGGCGTTGAGCACACCGCTATTCCAGCGGGTGACTTGGCGGCGCTGAAGGGCTCGATAAAGCCGAACACAAAGTTGGTGGTCAGTGAGTCGCCAACGAATCCCTACTTGTATTGCTGCGATCTTAAGGAGCTCGTGGCCACGGTGAAAGCGGCAAACCCCCGCATCCGCACTTTGGTGGATTCCACTTTCGCCACGCCGGTCAACTGCCGCCCGCTGGAATTCGGGGTGGATCTGGTATTCCACAGCGCCACCAAATATCTCGCTGGGCACAACGACGTGCTCGGCGGGATCGCCTGCGGTCCGCGCCACATTGTCTCTTTGCTTCGCGACGCGCGCGGCGTGCTCGGCGCAGTGCTCGACCCCCACGCGGCATTTCTGATCGCGCGCGGCCTAAAAACGCTGTCGCTGCGCGTTGAGCGCCAAAATCACACCGCACTGGAGCTCGCCAAGAAGCTCGAAGGCCACCCGAAGCTGGATCGCGTGTTCTATCCCCTCTTACCCAGTCACCCCTCGTACGCAATTGCCAAAGAACAAATGCACGGCGGCGGCGGTGTCGTGTCCTTCATCGTCAAAGGCGGCCGCGCCGCAGCCAGCCGCGTCGTCGACGGCGCCAAATTGGCCCAAATCGCCCCTTCTCTAGGCGGCGTTGAAGCCCTGATCGAGCAACCGGCAATCATGAGCTACTTCGAACTCAACGAAGAACAATTGAGGACCGTGGGGATCGATCCAGCACTAGTTCGTCTCTCCGTCGGCATCGAAGAACCGCAAGACGTCATTGACGACATTTTGACGGCACTTGCGAGCGCGTGACCCTGGAGCCTCCTGGCTCCGTCTTTGTTGCCGTGATTTCTTGAACCCTCCCGAACCCCTCTCCCGGGTTGATTTTCTGAGTGACGCTGCCCCCTCGTGAAACCTTGATGTTCGGGAATGGTCGCGCTCCAACCTCTGAGAGGGATCGCGTGTCGGGCTTGACTAGGGCTTCTTCTTGGTCGCTGCTTCTCGTGCGCGGCGAATTCTCTCTTCAGTTGCGGGATGCGAATCAAAAAAGGAATTGCTTCCAGGTCTTGCGCCTGCCTGCTGCGAAAGCCTCTCCATGGCGGTGGCAAAGGCATTAGGAGAAATGCCATGCTCATCGAGCAATTTGAACGCAAAAGCATCTGCTTGCGTTTCCATGTCTCGCGAATAGCTCGCGTTGAGCACAGCGGTCACCGTGCCGAGTGCCGCTGTAGCGGAGGATGCATCTCCGGTGATGACCGCAACGATTAGGCCTACGCCCGAACTCTGAATCAAGGCGCGCATGCTGTGACGCCCCTCCACGTGCCCCAGCTCGTGAGCTAGGACAGCACTGAGTTCCTCCGGCGTTACCAATCGAACTAAATCGTCCGTCACCACGACGATTCCCCCTGGCAGAGTTAAGGCATTCGCTCCGATGAACGACGCTCGCATTTCCAGTTGAACGCACCGGCCACGTGGATCGTTAGGGATCAACTTGGCGAACTCGTCACGAACTTCTTGCGCAACGAATCGGTCGACCGTTGACGGTCGCATGACGTGCTGCGCGTCAAGCGCCGCCAACAGCCGCTGCCCGAGGGCTTGTTCGGTGCTCGACGGAATCCGCTCCGCGATTGCGAGGGCGGCAGCCGGAAGGCCGTAGAAATAGCCCAGCACCAAGGAAAGCCCGATCAGCCAAACAGAAGCCAACGCAAAACCCCAGCGCTGCTCAAGCCACGCAACCAACCCTTCGGCACGGACTTCCGACGGCAGGACATCTAGCCAGGCCCCATCGTCACAAAGTAACCGCCCCCCTCTCGGCAGTTGAACGAACCGTTTCGCCTGAGCGATCCGAGGCGACACAAGGACGGCAGAGGTCGGCACATGCTGGGCGACGGTTTCTCCTGTCACCACCAATTGATCGCCTGTCACGGTGATGGACACCGGCTCAGCCAGGGGGCGCTGGCCGTCAAAGAACTCGGCTGCAACTGCGGTCATCACAACGAGAAATCCAAATCAAAAAACTCGCCCGCCTCAGACCCACCCGCCGCTACCGTGCTACTCGAACTACCTTGGAATTTGCCCCAGTCACCTCTCAGAACAGGTGTGAGACAACCGATGCGATAGTGCAACGTACGCATCACGGCCCATGGTGTCAGCAATCCGAGCGACGTGACAATTGCGACCGCATTCGACAAGTACAACCAAAGCAAGTGGGTCGCTTTTAAGTTCGAACGAAACCTAAGCCCCCCCACTCTCAAACCGTTCCAAACAAGGTTTCCCGTGCCGGCCTGAACGTAGGCAAACATGATTACATAGCTGGTGTACGTGATGAACGTTGCCAGGTGCCCAGTTCGCGGAATCCATATGGTGAGAACGAACAGCGGTATCGCGAATAATGCTCCGAACACACCGGCGACGAAATAGCGGCGGAAGAAGGCGCCCCGCGTGGCGTCAAATTCGCCCCGTCGTCCACCAAAAGAAGTATTGGTAACGACAAATTGACGCTGATCGCGAATCCATGCCGGAAAGAACAACCCCGCAAGCCCAGCTGCAGCACCCATTGCAGCAATAAAGCCGGGCCGGTCGAAACTCACGATGGCTGCGAGGATACTGAACCCGACAAACAGTGGAATTGCAGGCACTTTGAATGCTGCAACAAACGCCTCGCGGTACGTTCCGTCGAAGGTGGGCGTCATATTGCGAAAGGAAGAGTAGCGAGCGTTGAACGCAGCAGAACGGGCGATAACCCAGGGCAATAGCAACAATCCAATACCGAGCACAAAGGGCAAGGCCGCTACCAAGAGGTGCTCTGAAAAGTAGTAAATTAAGAAAAGCCCTGACGCGAGCAGTCGTCCTTTCAATATCGGGATCGGTTGCGCCGTGTACTGCAGCGGAGTCCCGTCGAGTAGCGTGTGCGAATAAAAATATCGCTTCTTGCGCACCTTCGCCCAGGCTGAAAACACTCCCAATGTTAAGAGCGTGAGACTGAGATTGACCACCCAAACCCGGAAGTAGTCTTTTGGGTTTCCGACAAACTGCAGACTGAGTTCGCGCTCGACAGGCGCAGCGCTCACCGCACTCGAGACGAGCTCGCCTTGTTGTGGAATTTCAGCATTCATCGGACGCGTCAGTTGTGTTCCCCCATTTTGGCGTACGCGCATGCGGCGTTGACACCCAATTCACACGCCTTCTCGACGTCGGATTGAGCCTCGGCGCGATGCCCTGAGTTGTGATAGGCGCCGGCACGTTCGAAATACGCCGGACCGTCCTGCGGGTTGCGCTGAAGGTAATCTGTCCACATGGGAATGACTCGATCGTAACGACGATGCTTGGCCCAGGCGTAATCCAGCTGCTGATGAATTCTGAAATCGTTCGGGTTGGCTTGAGCCTTGGCTTCAAGAGAGGCCGTATCTTCCGGTGTGTCTTTGCTTGCGCCGAGGACCACGGAGGCATGTAACCCCTTCACAACTTGATTCGTTGGATCGAGTGTTTCGGCCAGTTCCAGCAGACGA